>NZ_JASCXL010000002.1:0-173093 GCF_030010595.1 Streptomyces sp. CC224B
TGGGCGCAATCCGATCCCATGCCGCATCCGTCAACTCACCACGACCCACCACAAGATCAATTATCAGACAGGACCTAGCGGCCGAGGACGGTGCCGTACGTCAGCGCGGTCGCCGACGCGGGCAGCTTCAGGGACTTCGGCGTGAGGGTGGTCGTCCCGGGCGGCAGCGCGCCGGGCACGGCCCAGACGCCGCCGGAGGAGGCGTTCTCGCCGGGGGCGCCGACGGCCAGGTCGGGCGTGCCGTCCCGGTCGTAGTCGCCGGTGGCGAGGGCGGCGCCGAAGCGGTCGCCGGTCTCGGCGGCGCCCGGGACCCGGTCCGTGTCCTGCTGGAAGGCGTGGCCGCGGGCCGCGCCGTCGCCGAGCTCGTCGTCGGCGTCGAGGACGCCCTTCTTGGAGCCGTACAGGACGGTGACGCTGCCCGCGCCCTTCTTGCTGCCGATGGCCTCGCCCGGGGCGCCGACGACCAGGTCGGTGTACCCGTCGCCGTTGACGTCGCGAGCGGTGACGGCCTCGCCGAAGCCGTCGCCCTTCTCGGCGACGCCGGGCACGCCCGGGGTGTCCTGGTTGAAGGTCTGCGAGCGGGCGCCGATGCTGCCGTTGGGGTTGCCGTACTTGATGTGGACGCCGCCGCCCTTGGTCAGCTCCTCGGGGCCGCACGGGTCGTCGATGTTCTCGTCGGCGATCTCGCGGCAGTTGCCGAGCGCGAGGTCGTCGAGGCCGTCGCCGTCGAAGTCGCCGGTGGCGAAGGCGGAGGTGGCGCCGTTGCTGGTGGACTGGTCGAGGAGGAGGCGGCGCTCCTGCTTGTCGTAGCGGTAGAGCCGGACGTGCGACTGGGTGTACGGCTGCTGCCGGGTGTGGAACGCGACGGCCAGGTCGGTGAGGCCGTCGTCGTTGAAGTCGCCCGTGGACAGGACGGGGGCGCGGCCGCCCATGCGGTCGCCCATGCCCGGCTGGATGCCGTCGGTGCGCGGGTCGTAGTTGACGATGACCTTGTCGGTGCCGCCGATGGCCAGGTCGGTCCGCCGGTCGCCGTTGAGGTCGGCGGCGGTGAGGGCGTTGCCGTAGGTGTCCTTGGCCTTGGCGCCGCGCGCGGCGGTGTGGGCGGCGCCGAAGCCGTTCCTGCCGCCGTGCACGACGGTGACGCTGCCGGTGTCGGCGCGCCCGTCGATGTCCTCGCCGGGCGCGCCGACCGCCAGGTCCGTGGTGCCGTCGCCGTCGACGTCCGCGACGGTGACGGCCGCGCCGAAGCGGTCGCCCGCCTCCGGGGTGCCGGGCACGTGCGCGGTGGCCTGCGAGATCCGTACGTTGCCGGCGGCGCGCAGCCCCCGGGGGCCGCCCCAGACGACGTTGACGTACCCGGCCCTGGCCTTGCCGCCGACGGAGGCGGAGGGCACGCCGACGGCGAGGTCCTCGTAGCCGTCGCCGTTGAAGTCGGCCCTGGCCGGGCCGGTGGCCGTGCCGGCGGCGGACGCCGTCGCGGCGAGCGGCAGGGTGAGGCCGGTCGCCGCGAGGGCGGTGGCGGCCGCCAGGGCGAGGGATCGTGCGCGCACAGGTACTCCAACGTCGGTCGGAAGAGGTGGGGTTCACCTGTGGGACACGTGACGTTGGCCAAGGGTTGTGGCGGGGCTCGCCGGAGCGGGCCGGGCGGGTGCCGCGGCCGGGCCCCGGGTGGGCCCGGCCGTCGGAGGGGAGGGGAGGTCAGTCGGCGAAGTTGGCGCCGAGGCGCGGGGTGCCGGTGCCGGGGATGGCGGCGGTGGAGGTGTAGATGCCTGTGGTGCCGCGCAGGGAGCCGTCGGGGCGGGAGAGCAGCGGGTAGACGGCGCCGTTGCCGCCGTTCTCGCCGTGCGCGCCGAGGACGAGGTCCGCGCGGCCGTCGCCGTTGAGGTCGTCGGCGCGCACGTCCGTGCCGAGGAAGTCGTGCTTCTCGTCGGCGTTCGGCACTCCGGGGCTGTTCTGGGTGAGGAGCCTCGCGCCGTCGCCGGTGAGGCCGGAGCCGTCGGCCGCACCGTACAGGACGGTGACCGCGCCGGAGTCCTCGACGCCGTCGACGGTCTCGCCCGGGACGCCGACGACCAGGTCCAGGTTGCCGTCGCCGTCGACGTCGCCGAGGTCGAGCTCGTTGCCGAAGGCGTCGCCCTTCTCACTGCCGCCGGGGACACCGGGGGTGTTCTGGGTGAACTTCTCCCGCTCGCCGTGGGCCGGGCCGCGCGCGGAGCCGTGCGCGACGTGCACCGCGCCGCCCCGGGTCGAGCCCGCGATGCCGCTGTCCCAGGAGTTGCCGATGACGACGTCGTCGTAGCCGTCCTCGTCGGTGTCGCCGAGGTCCGTGATCACGCCCGGTGTCAGCTTCTGGGCCGCCGACACCTTGAGGCCCGAACGCGAGCCGGGGATCCAGAAGTTGGCGTTGTAGCCGCGCTCGGTGTCGTTCTCGTAGCCGTTGACGATCAGGTCCTTCTTGCCGTCGCCGTCGAAGCCGCCGCTCTTGAGGACACCGCCGAAGTGGGAGACCGCCGGTGGCGGGCGGAGGTTGTACGTCCGCTCCCTGAAGCCGCCCGCTCGTCGCCGGGAGTTGGGGCGGGGCCCGGCGGCGATTTCGGCCGGGCCGGGATCCTGTGTATGATCTACAACGTAACTCCGGCGCACAGCACGGAAGTCACGCGTCTGTCGTTTAAGGAAAGACGCCCATCATCCGATGGGAAATGCAGGTGCAAGGCCTGCCGGGCGCTCCAGCAGAAGCCGATGGCCCTTACCGAACCGGTAAGGGCCATCGGCTTTTTCCTCGTCTCCGGGGCCGGGCCGAGAAGAGAAGGAGCCGGGCCCGCGCGGGGTGGCGCGGGCCCGGCCGTTCGCGGGGCGTGGTGGCCTAGCGGCCCAGCACGGCGCCGTACGCGCGGGCGCCGGTGAGGCCCAGCTTCCCGGGGGTCACGGAGACCTGCGCCGGGTTCGGGCCGTCCTTCGGCGTGGCCCCGTACCAGACGCCGCCCTTGGCGCCGTCCTCGCCGGGGGCGCCCACGGCCGTGTCGGGGTAGCCGTCGCCGTTGAAGTCACCGGTGGCGACGGCCGCGC
Organism: Streptomyces sp. CC224B; assembly: GCF_030010595.1. Classification (NCBI taxonomy): domain Bacteria; kingdom Bacillati; phylum Actinomycetota; class Actinomycetes; order Kitasatosporales; family Streptomycetaceae; genus Streptomyces; species Streptomyces sp. CC224B. The sequence goes on from NZ_JASCXL010000002.1 coordinate 3,067, forward strand.
CGAAGCGGTCACCGGCCTCGGCCGTGCCGGGGACGCCCGCCGTGTTCTGGCTGCGGGCGGGGCCCACGAAGGGCTTGCCGGTGCCGAGGGAGGCGAGCACCCAGTAGCTGCCCGCGTTCTTCGCGGTGCCCACGGCCTCGCTGCCCGAGCCGACGACCAGCTCGTCGATGCCGTCGCGGTCGAGGTTGGCGACGGCGAGGTGCGCGCCGAAGGCGTCGCCCACCTCGTCCTCGCCGCCGACGCCGGGCCTGCCCTGGTCGGTGCACGCCGTCGGGCCGCCCAGCGTCGTCCCGGACCTGCCGTAGACGGTGGCGACGGAGCCGCCGAGGGTGTCCGGGCACACCCCGCCCTCCTCGGCCTCGGAGCTCTTCGTGACGTTGCCGAGGGCCAGGTCGGCCGTGCCGTCGCCGTCGAAGTCGCCCGCCGCGAGCGCCCTGGTGTAGTCACCGACGTGCCACGTCCGCTCCCACTCCTGCGCGTCGGCGCCCGCCCAGGAGCGCACGTCCGTGCCGGTGATCTCGCCGTCGCCGTACGACACGGCGAGGTCGTCGCGCCCGTCCGCGTCGAAGTCGGCGGACGCCACCGCCTTGGGCCCGCCGAAGTGCCAGCCCGCGATGCGCCGCAGGGGCGCCGTGGAGCCGGTGGTGACCGGGCCGGGGCGCAGGGCCATCCCGCCGCTCTCCTCGCCCGTGGTGCTGAGCGCGATGTCCCGGTCGCCGTCGCCGTCGTAGTCGCCCGTGGTGACCAGGCGGCCGAGGCGGCTGCCGGCCGCGCCGTTGACGGCCGTGACGCCGCCCTTGATGCCGGTCCTCGCGCCCCACAGGACGGTGACCGTGCCCGCGTCGAGCGCGGCGCCGTTGTCCTCGTCGGGGGTGCCGACCACCAGGTCGGTGAGGCCGTCGCCGTTCATGTCCGCGGGCGTCACCGCGTACCCGAAGCCGTCGTTCCTCTCGGCCGTGCCGGGCACCCCGGCGCTCGCCTGGCTGACCGTCGTCGAGCCGTGCGCGCCGAGGCCCTTCCTGCCGCCCCAGACGACGTTGACGTAGCCGGCCTTGGCCTTGCCGCCGACGGTCGCCTCCGGTACGCCGACCGCGAGGTCCGCGTAGCCGTCGCCGTTGAAGTCGGCCGCCGGCTTCGGCGCGGCCCCGGTGGCCAGGGCGGGCGTGGCGGACAGGCCCGCGACGCCGAGCACGGTCGCGGCGCACAGGACCACGGCCGGGAGAGTCTTCTTGCGCACGAGTTTCCTTACCTGAGGTGAGCGGGCGGGGCGGTGGCCCCGCCGGGGGAACGCGGCCGCACGGCCGCGGAAGACGAAGGGAGGTCGGGGAGGTCAGCGGAGCGTCTCGCCGAAGGCCCCGCCGAAGCCGCCGGGGGCGGGCGGGCGCTCCCCGGGGGCGAGGCCGTCGCACGAGGTGCCGTCGGCGCCGCGGCGGACGCCGACGGCACCGCCGTCGGCCGCCCGGGGGCTGCCGGTGACCAGGTCTCTCACGTGCACTGAGGCTCCCCGTAAGTGAGATGTGCTTCGGGGGATGTGACAGGTGAGGCGTACGGAAGGTTGTGCGGGGGCGGCGGGGGAGTGGCCGGAACGTTACGGGTTCCCGTGGCCGGGTTTCCTCCCCGGGCGAGGGCGTTCGGCGCGGCCGTCGTGGCGCGGGACCGGAGCCGCCCGCAGCGCGCCACCGCGGACGGCCGGGGGACAGTACGGCGGACGGCCGGGGAACGGCACGGCAGGCGGCCGGGAAGACCACCGCGGACGCCGGAGAACGGGAACGCCACCACCGCGCGCGGCAGGAAACGGCGAAGGGCCGGCCCCGCCCCGCGGCGGAACCGGCCCCACGCTCATGCCGTACGGCTCACTTCACCGGCTCGGGCTCCGGCTCGTCCGCCGACTCGGCCTCGCCCGCCGGGGGCGGGGTGTCGGTGGGCGTCTTGACGGAGTCGAGCAGGAGCTGGGCGACGTCGACGACCTGGAGGGACTCCTTGGCGTCACCGTCGTTCTTCTTGCCGTTCACGGAGTCCGTGAGCATCACGAGGCAGAAGGGGCACGCCGTCGACACGATGTCGGGGTTGAGGCTGAGGGCCTCGTCCACGCGCTCCGTGTTGATGCGCTTGCCGATCCGCTCCTCCATCCACATCCGCGCGCCGCCGGCGCCGCAGCAGAAGCCGCGCTCCTTGTGGCGGTGCATCTCCTGCTGGCGCAGGCCCGGGACCTTGTCCATGATCTCGCGCGGCGGCGTGTAGATCTTGTTGTGGCGGCCCAGGTAGCACGGGTCGTGATACGTGATCAGGCCCTCGACCGGCGTGACCGGGACGAGCTTGCCCTCGTCGACGAGGTGCTGCAGGAGCTGGGTGTGGTGGATGACCTCGTAGTCGCCGCCGAGCTGCGGGTACTCGTTGCCGAGGGTGTTGAGGCAGTGCGGGCAGGTCGCGACGATCTTCTTCGCGGTCTTCGGCTTCCTCGTCGCCTCGACCGGCTTGCCGTCGTCGTCGAGCTCGTCGCCGAACGCCATGTTGAGCGCCATGACGTTCTCCTGGCCGAGCTGCTGGAACAGCGGCTCGTTGCCGAGGCGGCGGGCCGAGTCACCGGTGCACTTCTCGTCGCCGCCCATGATCGCGAACTTCACGCCCGCCATGTGCAGCAGCTCGGCGAAGGCCTTCGTGGTCTTCTTGGCCCGGTCCTCCAGGGCGCCCGCGCAGCCGACCCAGTACAGGTACTCGACCTCGGTGAGGTCCTCGACGTCCTTGCCGACGACCGGGACGTCGAAGTCGACCTCCTTCGTCCACTCCAGCCGCTGCTTCTTGGAGAGGCCCCAGGGGTTGCCCTTCTTCTCCAGGTTCTTGAGCATCGTGCCCGCCTCGGACGGGAACGCGGACTCGATCATGACCTGGTAGCGGCGCATGTCGACGATGTGGTCGATGTGCTCGATGTCGACGGGGCACTGCTCGACGCAGGCGCCGCAGGTGGTGCAGGACCACAGCACGTCCGGGTCGATGACGCCGTTCTCCTCCAGCGTCCCGACGAGCGGCCGCTCGGCCTCCGCGAGGGCGGCGGCGGGAACGTCCTTGAGCTGCTCCTCGGTGGCCTTCTCCTCGCCCTCCATGGACTTGCCGCCGCCCGCGAGCAGGTACGGGGCCTTGGCGTGCGCGTGGTCGCGCAGCGACATGATGAGCAGCTTCGGGGAGAGCGGCTTGCCGGTGTTCCAGGCGGGGCACTGCGACTGGCAGCGGCCGCACTCGGTGCAGGTGGAGAAGTCGAGGATGCCCTTCCAGGAGAACTGCTCGACCTGGCTGACGCCGAAGACGGTGTCCTCGTCCGGGTCCTCCCAGTCGATCTCCTTGCCCTCGGAGGTCATCGGGAGCAGCGCGCCGAGCGAGGTGGCGCCGTCGGCGTTGCGCTTGAACCAGATGTTGGGGAAGGCCAGGAAGCGGTGCCAGGCGACGCCCATGTCGGTCTTGAGGGAGACCGTGATCATCCAGATGAACGAGGTCGCGATCTTCAGGCCCGCGAAGAAGTACGTCAGGTTCTGCAGGGTGGAGACGTCCAGGTCCTGGAGCGCCGAGACCAGCGGGTACGAGAGGAAGAACGAGGCCTCGTAGCCGTCCACGTGGTGCTGGGCGCCCTCCAGGGCGTGCAGCGTGAAGATGCAGACGCCGACGATCAGGATGACGCCCTCGACGAAGTACGCCTGGCCGGTGTTGGAGCCCGCGAAGCGGGACTTGCGGCCCGGCCGGTCCGGCCTGCTGAGCTGGCGGATGACGATGAGGGTGAGGATGCCCAGCACGGTCATGGTGCCGAGGAACTCGACGAAGACGTTGTACGGCGCCCAGTCGCCGATCACCGGCAGCACCCAGTCGGCCTTGAAGAGCTGGCCGATGGCGTTGACGATCGTGAGCAGCAGGGAGAAGAAGCCCACCGCGACGAACCAGTGCGCCACACCGACGATGCCCCAGCGGTTCATCCGGGTGTGGCCGAGGAACTCCCTCACCACCGTGAGGGTGCGCAGGACGGGATCGTTGCTCCGGGCCCCGGCCGGCACGGGGCGGCCGAGCATCATGAAGCGGATGATCTGCAGGATGGCACGGCCGAACAGGGCGACGCCGACTGCGATGAGGACCAGCGACACGATGATCGCGGCGAGTTGCATTTCGGGGCTCCTCGGGCCTGCGGGTGGGCTTTCCAGCTATTACTAAGCGGTAACTTATGCAGTCCGTACGAGACTACCCACATACTGCGCGGCAGCGTAGCCAGCGCGGCGGTGATCTGCGTCGCTCAGGCTTCCCTTTCCCCCGGGGCTCCGCCCCGTGGCCCCCGGGCCTCGGCCCTGTGTCCCGCCCTTCTTCTTATGGGGCTCCTTCTTATGGGGCTCCGCCCCTTTCCCCCGTGTTGGCGCTTCGCGCCTCGTCCTCAAACGCGCCGGACGGGCTGGACGGCCCCGCCGAGGCTCAGGGGTTGCGTGTAAGCGCTGGATAAGAGTTGAGTCGGGGTGGCTCAGGTCTGTTGACTCGGGGGAACCCGTGGGGCATCCTTGAGTCAGTTCCACTCAAGAAGTCATCTGGAGGCACCGAAATGGCACGTGCGGTCGGCATCGACCTGGGCACGACTAACTCCGTCGTCAGCGTTCTCGAAGGCGGCGAGCCCACCGTCATCACCAACGCCGAGGGTGCCAGGACCACGCCGTCCGTCGTCGCCTTCGCGAAGAACGGTGAGGTGCTCGTCGGCGAGGTCGCCAAGCGCCAGGCCGTCACCAACGTCGACAGGACCATCCGGTCGGTCAAGCGCCACATGGGCACCGACTGGAAGGTGGGGATCGACGAGAAGAACTTCAACCCCCAGCAGATCAGCGCCTTCATCCTGCAGAAGCTGAAGCGCGACGCCGAGGCGTACCTGGGCGAGAAGGTCACGGACGCGGTCATCACCGTCCCGGCGTACTTCAACGACTCCGAGCGCCAGGCGACCAAGGAGGCCGGCGAGATCGCGGGCCTGAACGTCCTGCGTATTGTCAACGAGCCGACCGCCGCCGCCCTGGCCTACGGCCTCGACAAGGACGACCAGACCATTCTCGTCTTCGACCTCGGTGGCGGCACCTTCGACGTCTCGCTGCTCGAGATCGGCGACGGCGTCGTCGAGGTGAAGGCCACCAACGGTGACAACCACCTCGGTGGTGACGACTGGGACCAGCGCGTCGTCGACTACCTGGTCAAGCAGTTCCAGAACGGCCACGGCGTCGACCTGGCCAAGGACAAGATGGCCCTCCAGCGCCTCCGCGAGGCCGCGGAGAAGGCGAAGATCGAGCTGTCCTCGTCCACCGAGACCACGATCAACCTGCCGTACATCACCGCCTCCGCCGAGGGCCCGCTGCACCTGGACGAGAAGCTCACGCGCGCCCAGTTCCAGCAGCTCACCAGCGACCTCCTGGAGCGCTGCAAGACGCCGTTCCACAACGTCATCAAGGACGCGGGCATCCAGCTCTCCGAGATCGACCACGTCGTTCTCGTCGGTGGCTCCACCCGCATGCCGGCCGTCGCCGAGCTCGTCAAGGAGCTGACCGGCGGCAAGGAGGCCAACAAGGGTGTGAACCCGGACGAGGTCGTCGCCATCGGCGCCTCGCTCCAGGCCGGTGTCCTCAAGGGTGAGGTCAAGGACGTCCTGCTCCTCGACGTGACCCCGCTGTCCCTCGGCATCGAGACCAAGGGCGGCATCATGACCAAGCTCATCGAGCGGAACACCACGATCCCGACGAAGCGCTCGGAGATCTTCACGACGGCCGAGGACAACCAGCCGTCCGTGCAGATCCAGGTCTACCAGGGCGAGCGCGAGATCGCGGCGTACAACAAGAAGCTCGGCATGTTCGAGCTGACCGGCCTTCCCCCGGCGCCGCGCGGCGTGCCGCAGATCGAGGTCTCCTTCGACATCGACGCCAACGGCATCATGCACGTCACGGCCAAGGACCTCGGCACCGGCAAGGAGCAGAAGATGACCGTCACCGGCGGCTCCTCGCTGCCGAAGGAAGAGGTCGACCGGATGCGCCAGGAGGCCGAGAAGTACGCGGACGAGGACCACGCCCGCCGCGAGGCCGCCGAGTCGCGCAACCAGGGCGAGCAGCTCGTCTACCAGACGGAGAAGTTCCTCAAGGACAACGAGGACAAGGTCCCGGCCGAGGTCAAGACCGAGGTCGAGACCGCCGTCGCCGAGCTGAAGGAGAAGCTCAAGGGCGAGGACACCGCCGAGATCCGCACCGCCACGGAGAAGGTCGCGGCCGTCTCCCAGAAGCTGGGCCAGGCCATGTACGCCGACGCGCAGGCGGCGGGCGCCACGGCCGGCGCCGAGGGCGCGGCCCCCGGCGGCGAGACGCCGAACATGTCGAAGGACGACGACGTCGTGGACGCCGAGATCGTCGACGACGAGAAGCCCGGTGACGCGAAGGGCGGCGCTGCCTGATGACGGAGGAGACCCCGGGTTTCGGCGAGAGCGCCGAGCAGCCCGACGTCCCCTCCGGCGCCACCCCTGACGAAGCGGCGCCGAAGGCCGCCGAGTCCTCCTCCGCGGAGGGCACGGCGGCCCCGGACGGGGACGCGATGCGAGACGCAGGCCTGACGGCCCAGCTGGACCAGGCCCGCTCCGCGCTCGCCGAGCGCACGGCGGACCTCCAGCGCCTGCAGGCCGAGTACCAGAACTACCGGCGCCGGGTGGAGCGGGACAAGGTGACGGTGAAGGAGATCGCCGCGGCGAACCTCCTGACCGAGCTGCTCCCGACGCTCGACGACATCGGCCGCGCGCGGGACCACGGCGAGCTGGTCGGCGGCTTCAAGTCGGTGGCCGAGTCGCTGGAGACGGTCGTCGCCAAGATGGGCCTCCAGCAGTTCGGCAAGGAGGGCGAGCCCTTCGACCCGACGATCCACGAGGCCCTGATGCACAGCTACGCGCCGGACGTCACGGAGACGACGTGCGTCGCGATTCTCCAGCCGGGGTATCGCATCGGCGAGCGGGTCATCCGTCCCGCGCGCGTGGCGGTGGCCGAGCCGCAGCCCGGCGCGCAGACGGTGAAGTCCGAGACGCCGGAGGGCTCCGGCGGCGAGGGCGACAAGCCCGCGGCGGAGGCGCCGGAGACGGCGGGCGCCGCCAAGGCCGACGGCGAGACCGCCGAGCAGGACGGCAACAAGGAGAACGGTGGCCCGGACGAGGGCTGACGTTGACACGGACGACGGCGTCGACCTGACGACGAGGAAGGAGGGACGTCGGGGATGAGCACCAAGGACTTCATCGAGAAGGACTACTACAAGGTCCTCGGCGTCCCCAAGGACGCCACCGAAGCCGAGATCAAGAAGGCGTACCGGAAGCTCGCGCGCGAGAACCACCCGGACGCCAACAAGGGCAACGCGAAGGCCGAGGAGCGCTTCAAGGAGATCTCCGAGGCGAACGACGTCCTCGGCGACCCGAAGAAGCGCAAGGAGTACGACGAGGCCCGCGCGCTCTTCGGCAACGGCGGATTCAGGCCAGGCCCCGGAGCGGGCGGCGGCACGTTCAACTTCGACCTGGGCGACCTCTTCGGAGGCGGCGGCCCGGGCGGCGGGGGAGCGGGCGCCGGCGGCTTCGGCGGCGGCCTAGGTGACGTCTTCGGGGGCTTGTTCAACCGCGGCGGCACGGGCCCGGGCGCGGGCACGCGTACGCAGCCGCGCCGCGGCCAGGACGTCGAGTCCGAGGTGACGCTGAGCTTCACGGAGGCGGTGGAGGGCGCGACGGTTCCGCTGCGCATGTCCTCCCAGGCGCCCTGCAAGGCGTGTTCGGGCACCGGCGACAAGAACGGCACGCCCCGGGTGTGCCCCACCTGCGTGGGCACCGGGCAGGTCTCGCGCGGCGGCGGTGGCGGGTTCTCCCTCACCGACCCCTGCGTGGACTGCAAGGGCCGCGGCCTGATCGCCGAGACGCCCTGCGAGGTGTGCCACGGCAGCGGCCGCGCCAAGTCGTCGCGGACGATGCAGGTGCGCATCCCGGCGGGCGTCAGCGACGGCCAGCGGATCCGGCTGCGCGGCAAGGGCGCGCCCGGCGAGCGCGGCGGCCCCGCGGGCGACCTGTACGTGGTGGTGCACGTGGACGCCCACCCGGTCTTCGGCCGCCGGGGCGACAACCTCACGGTGACGGTCCCGGTGACCGTCGCCGAGGCCGCGCTCGGCGGCGAGGTGCGGGTGCCGACCCTCGGTGGGGCGCCCGTCACCCTGAAGCTGCCGCCCGGCACGCCCAACGGCCGCACGATGCGGGTGCGCGGCAAGGGCCCGGCCCGCAAGGACGGCACGCCCGCCGACCTCCTGGTGACCGTGGAGGTCACCGTGCCGACGACGCTGTCGCCGGAGGCGAAGGAGGCCCTGGAGGCGTACCGGAAGGCGACTGCGGACGTCGATCCGCGGGCAGAACTGTTCAAGGCCGCGAAGGGAGCGTGACCTCATGGAGCGGGACGGCCGCCGACGCAACCCGTATCAACTGACGGACGAGACCCCGGTGTACGTCATCTCGGTGGCGGCCCAGCTCTCCGGTCTCCACCCGCAGACCCTGCGCCAGTACGACCGTCTGGGCCTGGTCTCCCCGGACCGCACGGCCGGCCGGGGCCGGCGGTACTCCGCCCGGGACATCGAGCTGCTCCGCACCGTGCAGCAGCTCTCCCAGGAGGAGGGCATCAACCTCGCGGGCATCAAGCGCATCATCGAGCTGGAGAACCAGGTCGCCGCGCTCCAGTCCCGCGTGGCCGAGCTGTCCGCGGCCCTCGACGGCGCCGCGGCCGCCATGCAGCAGCGCGAGGCGGCGGTGCACGCCTCCTACCGCCGCGACCTGGTGCCGTACCAGGACGTGCAGCAGGCCAGCGCCCTGGTGGTGTGGCGGCCGAAGCGGACGTCCGAGCAGTAGCGCGCGGGCGCGTGCGCGCGGGTGCGCGCGTGCCGGGGCCGGGAGGGATTCCGCAGGTGGGATCCCTCCCGGCCCCTTTTCGCGTGTTCGCGTGCCCTGTTCCCCGGCCGTACATTGACTGCTGACCGCGGGAAGACATCGGGGGAAGTGGGTTCGCCATGGCCATGGTGGGGCTGTTCTGGATCGCCGAGGGCGATGTGTACGTGGGCGCGAAGCCGTCCGGGCTCGCGCCCGGGGTGCGGCTGACGCCCGAGGGCGTGACCGGGCTCGGGCACCGGCAGGCGGGGCTGTGGCTGTGGGACGACGTCCGCGCGCTGACCGTCGAGGGCGTGCCCGTGAAGTCCCTCAAGCGGCACGTCGGGATGGTGGTCGACCTGGCGCTCACGGTGGGGCTCGGCGGGGGTGACGAGGCGCCGGCGATGACGGTGCGCCTGGAGACGGCCGAGGGGGAGCGGGAGCTGACCGCGTACGCGGCCGCGGCCGCGGGGTACTCCCAGCGGGAGTACGACCTCTCCCGCGCCCTGCTGGCCCGGCTCACCGAGGGTGCGGCCACCCTCCTGACCACGCTGTCGGCGATGGCGGCGTGGGGCCGCGCCCACGAGGGCGGGACGCCGCGCCGCGAGGCCAGGGAGCAGCTCCTGTCCACCTGGCTGGAGACCTAGCCCTGCCGGGGCCGCGGGCCCCTCGCCGCTGCGTGCCTGGTCCTGCCGGCCCCGCCGGGGCCGCGGGCCCCTCGCCGCTGCGCGGCTGGTCCTCAATCGCCGGACGGGCTCTACCCCTGCGGCTTGGCCGCCGTGGTCGGCTGACGGCGCTCCGCCGCTGCGCGGCTGGTCCTCAATCGCCGGACGGGCTCCATCCCTGCCGCTTCGCCGTCGTCGGCTGACCGTGATCCGCCGCTCCGCGGCGGATGTTCCCCCACCCGCCCTTCACAGGGCGGACGGCCGGGTACGGCGGGGCGGGGAGGTCCTGGCCCGCCCGGTGCTCGAGCACGATCCGCGGAGCGGCGTGATGTTGTTCCGGTGTTTGAGGACGAGCTGCGTAGCGGCGGAGCACGGGAGGCCGACGCTGGCGGGAAGCGCAACGGCCTCAGCCTGTTCGGCGTTTGCGGACGAGGCGTGGAGCGCCGAAGCCCCGCTCAAGGCCCAGGGGCCTGGTGACGCCCCGGCCGGGCCTACGGGGCGTAGCCGGCCGGGGCGACCTTAGGGAAGCGCGGCTCTGCGGGGGGAGACCACAACAGAGCCACATGACGCCGGGCTCGGGCCGGTGCCGTACCGGATGGCACCGACCCGTCCGCCGCCTCCACCACCATGCAACGGTGCGTGCCCCGCGCACCACCGTCATCTTGTTGCGGTGCAAGGGGCGGAGGTGGGGGCAAGTACTGCCAATTACGGACTTTCGTGATTCAGCGGGTGAGGGAGAAACCCCCGGGTCCCTCGGGGCCGACGATGCCCGACTGACCGATGCGGTAGCCGAGCTGGTCCGTCTGGTGGTGCCGAGGGCGCTGGCCAGTCCGGCGATGCGGGCGCGAAGCGGGACGTGCACGCCGAGCCACTCGGTGGTCCGTGCGTCGGTGAGGCCTTGGTGCGGAGTTGGGCGATGGTGGCCAGGGTCCACAGCCGGTCCGACAGGGCGGCCTGGAAGCCGACGAGCGCGGGGGCGCGGATCCACAGGGCCATGGGGCGGCCCTCCGGGCGCTCCCTGGCTTATGGTGCAGAGAACGCGCGCGCGGAACCGGGGGGACCGTGTGCGTGGAGGAGGGGGCAGGAGTGGACGAGGACGGGCTGCGGGAAATACTCCGGAGGCTGCGCGCCAGAATCAGGCCCGAGGAAGTCGGGCTGAATCCCAAACCGTCGCGGCGGCCCGGCCCGCGCGTTATCGGGCTCTCGCAGCCGGATATGGACTTTCTCACGAACCGGGCCGTGGGCACGTACCACCGATTCGAGAGCGGCCGGTTATCCCCGCGCGACGACTATCTGCGCCAGGTCGGCCACATTCTCCGTATGACCGAGGACGAGTTCACCCAGGTGTACCTGCTCGCGCTCGGGCAGCAGCCGCCGCACCCGCTGTCGCCCGACGCCGGCATCGCCCTGCCGTCCCGCGCCGCCTGGCAGCGGGCGGTCGCCGGGCAGCGCGAGATGGCGTACGTCATCAACGCCCAGTGGGACGTGGTCGCGTACAACGAGCGGTTCGCGGAGCTGTTCACGGACGGGACGGTGCCCGCGAACGCGCTGCGCTGGGTGGTGCTGGCGCCGGAGGCGCGCGCCGGGATCCTGCCGGACTGGGCGACGCGGTGGGCGCCGCTGCTCCTGGCCGAGCTGCGGTTCGCCCGCATCCAGCACCCCGGCAACCGCGCGCTCGACCGACTGCACCACGACGTCCTGCGTGACGGCGTGGCCGGACCCATCTACCGGCGCAGCCCGGAGCTCTCGCTGTACACCAAGGAGGAGGTGCTGCCGTTGCGCCACCCCACCCTGGGCCCCGGCACGGTGACGGTGCTCGTGTCGGAGCCCGCGAGCTCGCGCGGGGCGCGGCACGTGGTGCTGCTCTTCGACCGCGACTCGACCCGGACGACCTGAACGACCGAGACTGAACGACCGAGACCGGATGACGGCGACCATCCGAGCTGTCGGAGCACACTGAACGCCCCTGTACGTCCCGGACGATGAGGTGATGGCGACATGGAGGCAGCCGCCGCGGTGAGGACGGCGAGCGGGCCCGGACCGGAACGCCGCGCGGAGGCCGTGCCGTGCGGCGCGGAGGACACGGCGCGCGGCGCGGACGCCGCGGCGCCACCGGCCCTCACCCCCGCCGGCCACACGGCGGCCGTGCACGCGGTCGCCGACGACCTCAACGGCCGCGGCTACCCCGTGACCTGGGTCGTCGACCGCCGCCTCCTGGACGGCGACTTCCCGCTCCAGGTGGTGGCGAAGGTCTCCGTGGTGCGGGTCCTGAACATCGCCCTGGACGTACGCGGGGACGACGGCGCCCTGGTGTGGCGGGTCAGCATGGGACGCCCCTCGTCGGTGCGGTGGGAGCAGTCGGCGACCCTGGAGCTGGGGGCCGCGAGCCTGGACGGCGAGCGGGTGGTCCGCGAGGCTCTGCGGGCGGTCGGCCTGCCCTGGCAGCGGGCGATCCACCCCTAGCCCCGCGGGCTGCCGCTCACCGCCGCTGGTCGAGGATGCCCGACCGGCCGATGAGGTAGCCGAGCTGTGTGCGGCTGCTGCTCTGCAGCAGGGCGGACAGCTTGGCGATGTGGACGCGCGCGGTGCGGACGTTCATGCCGAGGCGCGTCGCGATCTCGGTGTCGGTCAGGCCCTCGGTGAGCAGCGCGGCGATGGCCTGCTGGCGGGGGGTGACGCCGTTTCGGGAACGCTGCGGCACCGACTCGGGCCACATGGGGGTCGCCAGCTGCCACAGGAGCTTGAAGGTGGCGACCAGGTGGGTGATGAGAGCGGGGTTGCGCAGCTCCAGTGCGGCGTCCAGCCGTGTCTTGCTCGCCGGGATGAAAGCCACAGTGCGGTCGAAGAGAAAGAGCCGTTGCGGCAATTCGTCCAAGGTGCGTACCTCGACATCCCCCTCGAGCTGAGCGTAATGACCGACGGCCGCCAAGGAGTACCTTGTCGTCTCCTGGTACAGGGTCCGCATGCGCCCGCCGCGCCCGAGTATCAGCTGTGCACGGCCCACCGCTTGCTGCAGCATGTTTGCCTTGCGTTTCCCCCCGGGCTGTATGACCAGCAACTCCTCGTACGTATCGGCCGTCGCGCGGTCGATGGCCTCGTCGATGCTCTGCATCCCTTCCAGCACGGTGATGCCGTGGGAGGGCTGGCTGCACCGCGGCATGCGATGGGCCGTCAGCGGTTGGAACGCGGCGCCCAGACGTGCTGCGAGAGCACGCTGCTCCGCGATGTCGGTCTCCAGCCTGTACAACAGCTGGGGCAGGACCACCGAAGGTGCGACGGGCCTGGCCCACCCTCGATCCCGCTCGTCGTGCTGGATCAGGCCGAGATCCGACAGGCAGGGGTTGCGAACTGCCTCGTTCTCGTGGATACGCCCGTGCTCGAGAGCGCGGGCATATGCTTCCTGTCCCGCTTCGCACAGTTCATCACGGCTGTGCGGGACGTGCTCCCTCATCATGCAGTCGACCCTCCCACCCCTCACCCCGGGCATGACTCACACGCAACACCTAGTGATTCTGGTTCAGGATCCACGCGTGTCCAACGAGATACGAACCACGCGTGTTGAGGCGTGGATTCCAGCGGCTAGGGAGCCTGGTCCAGGATCCTTGACTGGCCGATGAGGTAGCCGAGTTGCGCGCGGCTGCTGCTGCCGAGGATCGCGGCGAGTTTGGCGATGTGCTCGCGGGCGGTGCGGACGTTCATGCCCAGGCGCTCGGCGATCTCCGTGTCGGTGAGGCCCTCGATGAGGAGTTCGGCGATGGCGCGCTGGCGTGTGGTGACGCCGTTCTCGGCGGGGAGCTGGGCCGCGTGCGGGTACATGGGGGTGGCGAGGCGCCACAGGCGTTCGAAGGTGGTGATGAGGTAGTCGACGATCGCGGGCTGGCGTATTTCCAGGGCCACCGTGCGGTCCTTGCTCGCCGGTATGAAAGCCACCGTGTGGTCCATGACGACCAAGCGCTCGGTTACTTCGTTGAGCGTGCGGACCTCTACGTCCCCGTCCAGGCGCTCGTAGTGGGCGAGGGCGGGCAGGGAGTGGCGCGTGGTGTGCTGGTAGAGCGTGCGCATGCGGCAGCCCCGGGACAGGAACTCCTGCTCGCGGGGGAGGGCGTCGGCCAGGATCTCCGGGGAGCGGGCGCCGCCGGGCTGGACGGTGCGCAGTTCCTCGGTGGCGTCGGCGGTGGCCCGGGTGATCGCCGCGTTGATGCGCTCGAAGCCGTCGAGGACGGTGATCTCCGGGTTCTCGGCGCCCGCGGTCTGGCGGGCGTCCAGGGCCATCAGGGGCTCGAACATCGCCGTCAGGCGCTCCTCGCGGCGGCGCTGCTGGGCGATGCGGTCCTCTATGCCGCGCAGGAGCTGGGGCAGGGCGATGGCGGGGGCGGTGGGGCGCAGCCACTGCATGTCCTCGACGTCGGGTTGCAGCAGACCGAAGTCGATCAGGCAGGGAGCGGCATCAGCCTCCTGGTGCGCGACGCGACCCTCGTGCAGAGCGCGGGCGTACAAGGAGGAGCCGGCCTCGCACAGCTCGTCGGGGCCGTGGTCGTGCACGTGACGCTGAGGTTCGGTGGTCATTTCGGTTTGTCCTGCTCGAGGATGCCTGACCGGGCGATGAGGTAGCCCAGTTGGGCGCGACTGCCGCTCCCGAGCGCTGCGGCTATCTTGGCGATGTGGGCGCGGCAGGTACGGACATTCATGCCGAGGCGGCGGGCGATGGCTTCGTCCACGTGGCCTTCGATGAGGAGTCGGGCGATGGAGCGCTGAACACCGGTGATTCCGTCGGTTGGGGGATCGTACGGCATCTCCTCCAGGAGCGGTGACGCGCGCTGCCACAGTTGGTCGAAAACCTTCGCCAGGTATCCCACCAGGCCTGGATGCCTCAGCTCCAAGGCGACTTGGCGGTCGTCGCGCGCCGGTATGAAGGCAACGGTGCGGTCGAAGATCATGAGGCGCTCTATGAGCTCCTCCAGGGTGCGGACCTCCACCTTGCCCTGCTTCATGTACTCGGCATAGGCGATCGTCGCCTGACTGTGCCGGGCAGTGTGCTGGTACAGCGTCCGCATCGTGATGCCTCGGTCGATGATGCTCTGACTCTGCTTCACCGCTTCGGTGAGTGTCTCCTCACTGCGCGCACCACCGGGTTGGACGGTGAGAATCTCCGTCTGACATTCGGCTGTTGCCACCTGTATGGCCGCGTTGATGCGGTTGACGCCTTCCAGAACTGTGATCGCATGGACGGCGGATTGGTCCTGTGCACTGATGGCCATGAATGGCTCAAAGGTGTCGGTCAGCTCGACGGCCAGGACCCTGCGCTCCTGGATCTCACGTTCCAGCGGGCGCAGCCGCTGCGCGAGGACTGTGGTGGGTGGGACGGGGTGCAGCCACTCCGGATCGTCCGGGTCCGGATGCAGCAGCGCGAACTCCACCAAGCAGGGCGCCTCGGCAACTTCGCCGCGTGCGATGCGCCCTGATCGCAGTGCGCTGGCGTAGAGCTTCTTGCCTGCGTCGCAAAGATCCGCCATGGAATGCGGATGTGCCCGAATTGGGCCATTTGTTGCCATAGCTCCACCCCCCAGGGTCCTGAACATGCAGGAACATGATGCATCCCTCCTGTGGTGTTGGCATGGCTGAATGAGTCATCGTCTTCAGGAGCCGGGGGAGAGCCGCTACGGAAGTGAGGACGAAGCCCGCTATGTGCAAGGGAACGCTTCGCTCGGTGCTTATCGGCGCCTTCTCTGTCGGATTGGCCATGTGCGCGACGATGGGTGGTCTTGAAGCGCGCGAACATACCGATCCAGGAGCCGCTGAGATGTTGACGCCGCAATCGGCGGCACTGGACATCATCTGGAACGTTGCGCCGACGGGAGAAGGTGCGTGATGACCACTCCTCCTGACGACCGCACCTTCCGCCGGGAAATGGCCACGGCCTACCGTTCCGGCTGGCACTTCATCGACCTCGTCACCGCGATCCCCCACCCCGGCGACTCGTTGATGGTCACCCTGGTCGGCGAGCCCGTCATCATCGTGCGGGACGACGACGAGGACATCCGCGCCTACCGGTGCCTGCGCCGTCCCCGCGGCGCGCCCCAGCCGGTGCGGTGCGCGGTCCGCTACGGCATGGTCTTCGTCAACCTCGACCAGCGCGACCACCAGGTCATCGGCAAACGGAAGCGCGGCGCGGAGCAGCACGCCACCGCTTCCGACCCCCTCACAGCCACCCCCCGCAGCGCCTGACGCGATTCCCCCGTCGTTGTAAATCGCGCAGGTGCTTCCCCCAGCAGCGGCGCCACCGTGGACCTGAACACGGTGGCGCCGCTGTGGTGTGCGGGGGTTGTTTTCAGGCCGTCACCCGTCCCCGCGCCGGGCCCGGCCCGTCCTCCCGCGCCCGCGCCGGGGCCGGCCGCACGTTCCCCAGGGCCCGGTCCACCGCGATCTCGATCACCGCCCGGTCGGGGTTGACCCGCGGCTGCCTCCCGTACCGCTCGGCGTAGCGCCGCTCGCCCTCCGCGATCCGCCCGGGGTCGGTCGTCACCGTGGCGAGCCCCTCCAGCGTCGCCCACCGGCGACCGTCGACCTGGCAGACGGCGACCCGGGCGCCGGGGCCGGGCCCCTCCGCGGCGGCCAGCACGTTGCGGACCTTGCGGCTGCCCCTGCTGGCGAGCACGCGGGCGACACCCGTGTCCGGGTCGTACGTCACGCCGACGGGCACCACGTGCGGGGTGCCGTCGGGGCGCAGTGTCGTCAGGGTGCACAGGTGGCGTTCCCGCCAGAAGCTGAGGTAGGGCGCGGGCGGGGCGCCGAGGTCGATGGCCATGGGCCGGACGGTAGCCCCTCCGGGCTACCCGAGCTCGCCTTGAGTGGAATAGACTCAACTTTGTGTACGTTGACTGAGTCAGTATGAGGGGGTGCTTCCCTGGGCACCCGCCCCGTACGCACCCGCCCCGTACCGCCCACCGCACGAGCGAGCCGCGAGCCGTCACAGGCCGCGAGCCGCGAGCCGCAAGCCGCAAGAGGAGGAGCACCCCCCAGTGGACGCCGAGCTGACGAACAGGAGCCGGGACGCGATCAACGCGGCGACGAGCCGGGCCGTGTCCGAAGGCCATCCGGACCTGACCCCCGCGCATCTGCTCCTCGCGCTGCTCGAGGGCCAGGACAACGAGAACATCACCGACCTGCTGGCCGCCGTCGAGGCCGACCAGGCCGCGGTGCGCGCCGCCGCCGAGCGCGCGCTCGCCGCGCTGCCGAGCGTCACCGGCTCCACGGTGGCCCCGCCGCAGCCCGACCGGGAGCTGCTCGCCGTGGTCGCGGACGCCGCCGAGCGCGCCAAGGACCTCGGCGACGACTACCTGTCCACCGAGCACCTGCTGATCGGGCTCGCGGCCAAGGGCGGCCCCGCCGCCCACGTACTGTCCGAGAACGGCGCGACCGACAAGAAGCTGCTCGCCGCCTTTCAGCGCATCCGTGGAGGGCGCCGCGTGACCACCCCCGACCCCGAAGGCCAGTACAAGGCCCTGGAGAAGTTCGGCACGGACTTCACCGCCGCCGCCCGTGAGGGCCGCCTCGACCCCGTGATCGGCCGGGACCCGGAGATCCGCCGGGTCGTGCAGGTGCTGTCGCGGCGGACGAAGAACAACCCCGTGCTCATCGGCGAGCCCGGCGTCGGCAAGACCGCCGTGGTGGAGGGCCTCGCCCAGCGCATCGTCAAGGGCGACGTGCCGGAGTCCCTGAAGGACAAGCGGCTCGTCTCGCTGGACCTCGGCGCCATGGTCGCCGGGGCCAAGTACCGGGGCGAGTTCGAGGAGCGCCTGAAGACCGTGCTCGCGGAGATCAAGGACTCCGACGGGCAGATCATCACCTTCATCGACGAGCTGCACACCGTCGTGGGGGCCGGCGCGGGCGGCGACTCCGCCATGGACGCCGGGAACATGCTCAAGCCCATGCTCGCCCGCGGCGAGCTGCGCATGGTGGGCGCGACGACCCTGGACGAGTACCGCGAGCGGATCGAGAAGGACCCCGCCCTGGAGCGCCGCTTCCAGCAGGTGCTGGTCGCCGAGCCGTCCGTGGAGGACTCCATCGCGATCCTGCGCGGGCTCAAGGGCCGCTACGAGGCCCACCACAAGGTGCAGATCGCGGACAGCGCCCTGGTCGCGGCCGCCACCCTCTCCGACCGGTACATCACCTCGCGGTTCCTGCCCGACAAGGCCATCGACCTGGTGGACGAGTCGGCGTCCCGGCTGCGGATGGAGATCGACTCCTCGCCGGTGGAGATCGACGAGCTCCAGCGGGCCGTGGACCGGCTGCGCATGGAGGAGCTGGCGCTCAGCAAGGAGACCGACCAGGCCTCCAAGGAGCGCCTGGAGAAGCTCCGCCGCGACCTCGCCGACAAGGAGGAGGAGCTGCGCGGCCTCACCGCCCGCTGGGAGAAGGAGAAGCAGTCCCTCAACCGCGTCGGTGAGCTGAAGGAGAAGCTCGACGAGCTGCGCGGCCAGGCCGAGCGCGCCCAGCGCGACGGCGACTTCGACACCGCGAGCAAGCTGCTCTACGGCGAGATCCCCGCGCTCGAGCGGGACCTGGAGGCCGCCTCCGAGGCCGAGGAGGAGGCCGCCAAGACCGGCGCGAAGGCCGACACCATGGTCAAGGAGGAGGTCGGGCCCGACGACATCGCCGACGTCGTGGCGGCCTGGACCGGCATCCCCGCCGGGCGGCTCCTGGAGGGCGAGACGCAGAAGCTGCTGCGCATGGAGGACGAGCTCGGCAAGCGCCTGATCGGCCAGGGCGAGGCGGTGCGCGCGGTCTCCGACGCCGTACGCCGCACCCGCGCCGGGATCGCCGACCCGGACCGGCCCACCGGCTCCTTCCTGTTCCTCGGCCCCACCGGCGTCGGCAAGACCGAGCTGGCCAAGGCGCTCGCGGACTTCCTCTTCGACGACGAGCGGGCCATGGTCCGCATCGACATGAGCGAGTACGGCGAGAAGCACAGCGTGGCCCGGCTCGTCGGCGCCCCGCCCGGCTACGTCGGGTACGAGGAGGGCGGCCAGCTCACCGAGGCCGTGCGGCGGCGCCCGTACTCGGTCGTGCTGCTCGACGAGGTGGAGAAGGCGCACCCGGAGGTCTTCGACGTCCTGCTCCAGGTGCTCGACGACGGGCGGCTCACGGACGGCCAGGGCCGCACCGTGGACTTCCGCAACACCATCCTCATCCTGACCTCGAACCTCGGCAGCCAGTTCCTGGTCGAGCCGCTGACCAGCGAGCACGAGAAGAAGGAGCAGGTCCTGGAGGTCGTGCGGGCCTCCTTCAAGCCGGAGTTCCTGAACCGTCTCGACGACCTGGTGGTGTTCTCCGCGCTGCACAAGGACGAGCTGGCCCGGATCGCCGAGCTCCAGATCGCCCGGCTCGCCAAGCGCCTCGCCGACCGGCGGCTCGCGCTCGACATCACGCCCGCGGCGCTGGAGTGGCTGGCGGACCAGGGCAACGACCCGGCGTACGGCGCCCGGCCGCTGCGCCGCCTGATCCAGACCGCGATCGGGGACCGGCTGGCGAAGGAGATTCTCGCGGGCGAGGTGAAGGACGGTGACGTGGTCCGCGTGGACACGTCCGGGGAGGGGCTCAGCGTGGGCCCTGCGGGCGAGGCTGCGGGCAAGTCGTTGTGAGCGGGGCCGCGTCTGCCGTGGTCGGTCGTGTGCCGTCCGCGGCAGGTCGTGGTTGCTCGCGCAGTTCCCCGCGCCCCTGAGGGGGCGCCTCGCCCGGCCCCGCGCACCTTGCGGGGCGCTCCGGCAGGGCGCGGCCACGGCGGAAACCGGGCGAAGGCGGTGCCGGGGTTGCGGGCGGGGCCCCCTCTTGGGAGAGGATGGCGGAATCCGTACGAAGGGAAATACACGGTGAGCATCGACCCGTCCTCGATTCCGAATTTCGGGGGCCAGCCTGAGCCGCAGCCCAATGAAGGACCGGCGGGCCCCGTCGTCCCGGACCAGGACCTGGTGAAGCAGCTCCTGGAGCAGATGGAGCTCAAGTACGTCGTCGACGACGAGGGTGACCTCGCGGCGCCGTGGGAGGAGTTCCGCACCTACTTCATGTTCCGCGGCGAGGACGACCAGCAGGTCTTCTCCGTGCGGACCTTCTACGACCGGCCGCACGGCATCGAGCAGAAGCCGCAGATCCTGGAGGCCATCGACGACTGGAACCGCCGCACCCTGTGGCCCAAGGTCTACACGCACACGCACGACGACGGCACCGTGCGCCTCATCGGTGAGGCGCAGATGCTGATCGGCACGGGTGTCTCCCTGGAGCACTTCGTGTCGTCGACGGTGAGCTGGGTGCGGGCCGCGATCGAGTTCGACCGCTGGCTCGTGGAGCAGCTCGGCCTGGAGCAGGCCGTCGACTCGGCGGAGGGCGACGAGAAGCCCGGCGACGAGGCCTGAGCCCGACCCGTCACAGCGGCATACGGGCCGTCGTCACCAGATACGTCCCGTACGCCAGCGAGAGCCCGGCCAGGGCGCCGACCACCAGGGCGGCGTGCCGTGGCCGGGCTCTCGCCGTGCGGACCAGGGCGCAGGCGAGCGGCAGCAGCAGCGGGAACGCGGGCAGCAGGAAGCGCGGCTTCGACTCGAAGAAGCCGGAGCCGCCGACCGTGATCACCAGCAGCACGCCGGTGTAGACGAGCAGCGGCAGCGGCGCCCGGTCGCAGAGCAGCAGCCCGTACAGGAGCAGCGCCACCGCGACGAGCGCGACCGTCACGGTGAACACGACCTTGTCGCCGTCCAGGAGCAGGTGCTGGACGAACCGCCACGAACCCCGGCCGAAGTCGAAGCGCGAGCCCCACTCGCGCTGCACGGTGAAGTAGCCGCCCAGCGGGTCGCCCCGGCGGAACCCCACCCACAGCACGTACGCGCACCAGCCGGCCGGGGCGAGCGCCACCCCCGTCCACAGCCTGGGGGAGACGCGGCCGCGCCGCCGCACGAGCTCGTGCGCGGCCGTGGCGGCGACGGCGGCGGCCACCGCGAAGCCGTTCGGGCGGGACAGGCCGGCGAGCGCGGCGAGCGTCCCGGCCCAGATCCAGCGGCCGGTCAGCAGCGCGTACAGGGAACCGGCGGCGAGCGCGGTCAGGACCGGCTCGGTGTACGCCATCGTCAGGATCACCGAGTGCGGGAGCAGGCCCCACAGCAGCACCAGGACCGTGGCCGTGCGGTGGTCGTGCAGCCGGGCGGCGATCTTGTAAATGCCGACGGCGGCGGCGACGGCGCCGAGCCAGGAGACGACGAGGCCGCAGGCGCCGAAGCCGAACGGGGTGACCGTGTGCACCGCGCGGATCAGGGCCGGGTAGAGCGGGAAGAAGGCGAGGTCGCTCTGGGCGACGCCCTCGTCGAAGAACAGGGTGCGGCCGTAGCCCTGGGCGGCGATCCCGGTGTACCAGCGGGAGTCCCAGGAGCGGCCGAGGAGCCGCAGGGCGTTCTGGTCGCCGGTGTGGGCCGCGACGGCCACGGCGAGCAGGCCGGTGAGGCGGGCGGCGGCGAACGCGGCGACGGCCTGGGCGACGGCCCGTGCCGCGGGCGCCGGTTCCCGGTGGCTCCCGGTCCGCTCGTACTCCGCGCGGGGGGAGCGCCGGACGGGGGCGGGGACGGTGGGGGTCGGGTGGGTCACACCGGCACCTTGCGGGCCCTCGGGGGCGGGCGCGAGCCGGGTGGTCCGTGCGGGTGGCCGCCGCCCCGCCCGCGACGGCTACAGGGACTTGAGGCGGGCCACCGCCTCCTCCAGTACGGACGTCCGCTTGCAGAAGGCGAAGCGGACGAAGGGGGCGCCCGCCTCGCGGTGGTCGTAGAAGACCGCGTTCGGGATGGCGACGACGCCGGCGCGCTGCGGCAGGGCGCGGCAGAAGGCGATGCCGTCCTCCTCGCCGAGGGGGCGGATGTCGGTGGTGACGAAGTAGGTGCCCGCCGGGCGGTGGACCGCGAAGCCGACCGCGGCGAGGCCGGCGGCCAGCAGGTCGCGCTTGGCGCGCATGTCGTCGAGGAAGGACGTGAAGTACGCGTCCGGCAGGGCCAGGGCCTCCGCGACCGCGTACTGGAACGGACCCGAGGACACGTACGTGAGGAACTGCTTCGCCGAGCGCACGGCCGCGACCAGGTCCGGCGGCGCGGTGATCCAGCCGACCTTCCAGCCGGTGAAGGAGAACGTCTTGCCCGCCGAGGAGATGGTCACCGTGCGCTCGCGCATGCCGGGGAAGGTGGCGAGCGGGAGGTGGCCGGGGGCGTCGAAGACCAGGTGCTCGTACACCTCGTCGGTGACGACGAGGAGGTCGTGCTCGACGGCGAGCCGGGCGATCTCGGCGAGCTCCTCGCGGCTGAGGACGGTGCCGGTCGGGTTGTGCGGGGTGTTGAGCAGGAGCAGCCGGGTGCGCGGGGTGACGGCGTCGCGCAGCTCGTCCAGGTCGAGCGTGAAGCGGCGTCCGGCACCCGCGTCCCCGTCGGGCCGCAGCGTGACGGGCACCCGGGTGCCCCCGGCCAGGGCGATCGAGGCGGCGTACGAGTCGTAGTACGGCTCCAGGGCGATGACCTCGTCGCCCGGCTCGACCAGGGCGAGCAGCGAGGCGGCGATGGCCTCGGTGGCGCCCGCGGTCACGAGGACCTCCAGGTCGGGGTCGAAGGTGAGGCCGTAGCGGCGCTCCTGGTGGGCGGCGATCGCCGTGCGCAGCTCGGGGACGCCGGGTCCCGGCGGGTACTGGTTGCCGCGGCCGTCGCGCAGGGCGCGCACCGCCGCCTCCCGCACCTCCTCCGGGCCGTCCGTGTCGGGGAAGCCCTGGCCGAGGTTGATCGCTCCGGTCGCCACCGCGAGCGCGGACATCTCGGCGAAGATCGTCGTGCCGAACTCGGCGAGGCGGCTGTTGAGCAGCGGGCGGCCGTCGCGGGAGGCACCGGGAGTTGACGTCATGGCCGTCATCCTCCGCCGAACCTCTGGTCTTCCTCAACTCTGCTTTGGCGGTGTGCGGCGAGGGGCATGCCCTTGTCACGCAACGGCGCGGGCACGACATCCGCACGGCGGGACCGGATCGGGGGAAACGGCCGGGACCGTCTCAGGGGCCCTCGGGGCCCACGGGGGAAAAGAAAGGAAGGTGGGGAGGAATGATCCTGATCTTTCTCTTCATCGGCTTGCTGGTGTTCATGGCGGTGATGGCGACCGTCCTCGCGCAGCGCGGCAGGCAGGGCACGACCAGGAGCACGCGGTCCGGGAGCGCCGGCTGGTGGGCGGGGTCCGGTACCCACGCGTCCTCCAGCGGCTCCACCTCGTGCGCCTCGGCGTCGTCGTGCGGCGGCGGGTCGTCGTGCGGCGGTTCCTCGTCGTGCGGCGGCGGTTCCTCGTCCTGCGGTGGCGGGGGCGGAGGTTGCGGCGGCGGAGGCAGCTGACACGGGGCAGCTGGTCCACCGGTCGAAGCGCCCGGCGGGAGGCAACTCCCGCCGGGCGTCTCGTCTTTGGACGGCCCCTTGACACCGGGCGGCAGGACGGTGACCGGGGTGAAGATCGGTCGGCGACCGGAAGGCGGCGATTTCGGACCGGCCCGATTCCCAGGCATGTGAACAGATGAACTGTTCGGCCCTCCCTGGAATGGAAAGCCTACGAAGTTGGGTAAAAACGCTGTGGCAGTGTCGCAGTTCATGATTCCCTCTTAACCGTCACACCGCCCTCGGACGTTCTCGGCTCGGCAGAGCAGCCTGGCGTCTCCGTGGGCACGCGCCGGCATTCCTTCCCGTCTGGTGTCCGACCGGGCGCGCCGGCCCCACCCCCTCACTTTGCGTGTTAGCGGAGCCGACCCATGCTCACGACCCTGAAGACTGTCTACACCGACACGCGCGCCGGGGACCTGGCCTGGGCCCTCGGCCGCGAGCCGCTGCCCGCGCTGGCCACGCTGGACCTCGAACTGGCGGGAGCGGACGTGCAGTTGCGACTTCTCGGGGCTTCCCACCAGGTCATCCTCGAAGAGGAGCAGGGCAGTTGCTCCGAGACCGTCGCGTGCATCCCGGGCAGCAGCACGCCGCTGCCGCTCGGCGTCTCCAAGCGGGTCGGCGAGTGGGAGTACGAGTTCGCGGCCCGGGTCGAGACGCTGTCGCGGGGCCAGTTCGCGGGCCGCGCGCAGGAGTTGCTAGCCCTCGTCGCCGAGCACCCGCACGGTCTCGCCGGGGTCTTCCCCGGCAGCCCGCACGCGTTCACGGCGCTGCTCGCGCAGCGGCACGAGGGCTCGGTGATGTGGCGCACGTGGCACGCGTACCCGCAGGAGGGGCAGTTGGTGGCGACGCGCACGCGGGTCGGCGTGCGGACGCCGGTGGCGCTCTGAGCGGCCCCCGGGCGTGGGGCCGAAAAGGCCTTCACACATCCTTGCCAGCACCTCCACCCATGTGGGGGACTTGGTGTGAGGCGGCGGTGACGTAGCGTTCGGGGCGTGATCGAGCCGCGTCAGCGTCTGCCCGTCACGCCCAGGACAGGCCGGTTCCTCGTCCTCGCGGGCGTGTTCGTCTGCGCTGCCTGCGGACTCGTGTACGAACTCGAACTCGTCGCCCTGGCCTCGTACTTGATCGGCGACTCCGTCACCCAGGCCTCCGTCGTGCTGTCCGTCATGGTCTTCGCGATGGGCCTCGGCTCGCTGCTCGCCAAGCGCCTGCGCTGCCGGGCCGCCGCCGGGTTCGGCCTCGTCGAGGCGGCCCTCGCGCTCGTCGGCGGGTGCAGCGCCATGGCCCTGTACGCGGCGTTCGCGTGGGCGGGGGACCGGGGCGAGATGTGGGCCGGCGGCTCCCGCTACCTGTTCGTGGCGTTCTCCCTGGCCATCGGCGTGCTCATCGGCGCCGAGGTGCCCCTGCTCATGGTGCTCATCCAGCGGGTGCGGCGGCAGGACGCGGGCGGCGCCGTGGCCGACCTGTTCGCCGCGGACTACGTGGGCGCCCTGGTCGGCGGCCTGGCCTTCCCCTTCCTGCTGCTGCCCTGGTTCGGGCAGCTCACCGGGGCGCTGCTCACCGGCGCCGTCAACGTCCTCGCGGGCGGCGCGCTCGTCCTCGGCCTGTTCGGCCGCGACCTGACCGCGCGCGGCCGCCGGCTGCTGCTCGCCGTGAACGCCGTCGTCCTCGCCGTGCTCGCCACCGCCGCCGTGCACGTCGACGACTTCGAGCGTGCCGCGCGCCGCGCCGTGTACGGCTCCGATGTCCGCGTCGCCGTCCGGACCCCGGTGCAGGAGGTCGTCCTCACCGGCGCCGACCGCGCGTCCCTGCGCCTGTTCCTCGACGGCAGGCTGCGCGTCAGCGGCCGCGACGAGCGCCGCTACCACCAGGCCCTCGTGCGGCCCGCCCTGCGCGCCGGCCGGCACGAGCGGGTGCTGGTCCTCGGCGGCGGCGACGGGCTCGCCGCCGCCGAGGCGCTCCGCCACGCGGGGGTGCGCCGCGTCGACGTCGTCGAGCTCGACGCCGCCGTCGTCGGCCTCGCCCGCCGCGACCCCGTGCTCAGCGGGCTCAACGGCCACGTCTACCGCGACCCGCGCGTGCACGTCACCGAGGCCGACGCCTTCCGGTGGCTGCGCGGACCGCACCGGCGGACGTACGACGTCGTCCTCGCCGACCTGCCCGACCCCGGCATCACCGCCAGCACCAAGCTGTACTCCCAGGAGTTCTACGGCCTGGTCGCCCGCGTCCTCGCCCCCGGCGGGCGGCTCGCCGTGCACGCCGGGCCCGCCGCGACCCGGCCGCACACGTACTGGACCGTCGACGCCACGCTGCGCGCCGCCGGGTACGGCACCGAGCCCTACCGCGTCACCGGCCGCCGCGGCGGGTACGCCGCCGGGCCCGACCGCATCGCGGGCCCCGGCGGGGCGCCCCGCGACTGGGGCTTCGTGCTCGCCTCGCGCGGACGGACCGGGGCGGGCGGGGACCGCGACTGCGCCGTCCTGCGGGCCGGGACCCGCGCCGCCGAACGCGTCCGGCCGGCCGGCTGGCGGGCCCTGCCGCCCTCCACGCTCGTCCACCCGCGCTACGCCGGCTGACGGCGCGGCGCCTCGCCCGGGCGGGCCGAAGTGGCGTACATCCGCGAGGCGGCGTGGGTACCCTCGGCTCCCATGGAGCATGAGGTGTTCGTACCGGTCCCGGAAGAGCAGCTCCGCGAGGCACTGGCCGACCCCGGGCGGGTGGCCCGCGCGGTGCCCGGGCTGCAGCGCGACGCCGACCCCGGCGCGGACGCGGCGCCCGTCAGCGGGCGGCTCAAGGTGCGCGTCGGCGGGCACTCGATCACCTACCGCGGCGGCCTGCGGGTCGTCCCGGACGACGGTGGCGCGTACGAGCTGACCGGCTCGGCCGAGGAGGTCCGCGGCAGTGGCGCCGTAACGTTCTCCCTCGCGCTGCGCCTGGCCGCCGGGCCCGAGGGCGGCACCCAGGTGGCCTTCGCCGGGACCGCGACCGGGGACGGGCGGGTCGCCGAGGTCGCGAAGACGTCCCCCCAGGCGGTGGAGAGCGCGCTGCGGCGGCTGCTCGGGCGGTTCGCGGAGGGGCTCGGGGTGGTGTCCGGCGAGGCGCCCCTGGCCGGGGAGGCCGACGGGGCGTCTGCGGCCGGGGAGCCGCCTGCGGCGGGCGGCGAGGGCGGGGGCGCGGCGTCGGGGGCCGGGACCGAGGTGCCCGGTGATGTGTCCCGCCTCTTCGAGGGTGAGGTGCCGCCGCCGGCGCTCGATCCGCTCGCCGACGAGTTCGACGTGGTCGCCGGGGCCGGGGCCGATGCCGGTCCGGACGAGGAGCCGGTGGCGGCGGAGGCCGCGCACGCGCGGCGGACGATGATCGGGCGCAGTGCGGAGGAGGTCGACCACGCGCCGCCCCGGGGGCGGTACGCGCCGGTGCCGGCGCCGGAGGCGCTCGGGGGTGGGGCGACGTTGCGGTGGGCTGCGCCTGCTGCCGCGGTGCTGGTCGCTTCCGCGATCGTGGCGGGGAGGGCGTGGCGCAGGCGCCGCTGAGCCTTCGCGGGGCGCCCCAGCCCCACCCCTTCCCGAACCCGGAGGCTGCCGCCCCCGGCCCCCCGCCTTCCCACCTGGGGCTCCGCCCCTCTCCCCCGCATTGGCGCTCCGCGCCTCGTCCTCAATCGCCGGACGGGCTGAAATTGTCCGCTGAGCGCCGTCGTCGACTGGCGGACCGCCGACGACGGAGAGACAGAGGTACTCCAGCCCGTCCGGCGTTTGAGGACAAGGCGCGGAGCGCCGACAAGGGCGGGAGCGGCGGACAGCCGACGACGGCGCGAGAGGAGCATTACAGCCCGTCCGGCGATTGAGGACGTGGCCGGAGGCCGATTGAGGGCGGGTGGGTGGGGAAACACGCCGTCAGCCGACGACGGCGCGAGGTGGGCGATGTCAGCCCGTCCGGCGATTGAGGACGAGGCCGGAGGCCGATTGGGGGCGGGTGGGCTCGGGGGGTCTTAGGGTCGGCAGGGTGAGTAGCGAAGAGATCACGTTGACCGCGGGTGACGCGGAAGTCGTTGTGCGGCCGGGCCACGGTGGCCGCCTCGGAAGCCTCAAGGTGGCGGGGCACGAGCTGTTGCGGCAGGGGGAGCGGTACGGCAGCTTCCCGATGGTGCCGTGGTGCGGCCGGGTCAGGGACGGCGTCTTTTGGACCGGCGACCGCGAGCACCACCTGCCCCTCAACTCCCCGCCGCACGCCATCCACGGCACCGGCCGCGACACCGCGTGGAAGCCCGCGCGGGTGACCGACCGCGAGGCCGTGTTCACGTACGACCTGGCGGACCCGTGGCCGTACCCCGGCCGGGTCACCCAGTCCGTGGAGGTGTCGGACACCGCGCTGACGCTGCGCATGAGCGTGGAGGCGTGGGACGACTCCTTCCCGGCGCAGGCCGGCTGGCACCCCTGGTTCAACCGGCGCCTGAGCGAGGACGGCGAACCGGTACGGATCGCGTTCGACGCCGCCTGGCAGGAGCTGCGCGGCGAGGACCACCTGCCCACCGGCGACCGGGTCGCGCCCACGCCGGGCCCCTGGGACGACTGCTTCGGCATGCCGGACGGTGTGCACGTCACGCTGACCTGGCCCGGGCAGCTGGAGCTGACCGTGGCCAGCCGTGAACGGTGGGTCGTCGTCTACGACGAGCCGGAGGCCGCCGTGTGCGTGGAGCCGCAGACCGGCCCGCCCAACGGCCTGAACACCCAGCCGCGCCTCGTCACCCCGCTGGAGCCCCTGGAGGCGGCGACCACCTGGACCTGGCGGCGGCTCTGACGCCCCGGCCGCGCCCTTAAGCTCGTAGCCATGACGAACGACGTACGCGGCGACCTGCTGCGGCAGATCAAGGACAAGGCCGTCGTGCACGGCAAGGTGACCCTCTCCTCGGGCCTGGAGGCCGACTACTACGTCGACCTGCGCCGCATCACCCTGGACGGGGAGGCCGCCCCGCTCGTCGGGCAGGTGCTGCTCGACCTGACGGGCGAGCTGGAGTTCGACGCCGTGGGCGGCCTGACCATGGGCGCCGACCCGGTCGCCGCGGCGATGCTGCACGCCGCCGCCGCGCGGGGCCGCCGCCTCGACGCCTTCGTGGTGCGCAAGGCGGCCAAGGCGCACGGCCTCCAGCGGCGCGTCGAGGGCCCGGACATCAAGGGGCGGCGCGTGCTCGTCGTCGAGGACACCTCCACCACCGGCGGCTCCCCGCTGACCGCCGTGGAGGCCGTGCGCGAGGCCGGCGCCGAGGTCGTGGGCGTCGCCACGATCGTGGACCGGGCCACCGGCGCCGCCGAGAAGATCACCGAGGGCGCCGGGGTCCCGTACCTCTTCGCGTACTCCAAGGACGAGCTCGGACTGGACTGAGGAGCGGACCGGGTCCCGTACGGGTACGGGACTCGGCGCGAGTCCCGGTACCGGACCGGGTACGTCCCGTACGTCTGGAAAGATGGGGGCGACGACATCGGCGTCGCCCCCGGGTTCCCCAGGTCAGGGACAAGCAGCACAGCAGCACTCACCCGCACATCACAAGGAGCGGACACATGCCCATCGCAACCCCCGAGGTCTACAACGAGATGCTCGACCGGGCGAAGGCAGGCAAGTTCGCCTACCCGGCCATCAACGTGACCTCGTCGCAGACCCTGCACGCCGCCCTGCGTGGCTTCGCGGAGGCGGAGAGCGACGGCATCATCCAGATCTCGACCGGTGGCGCGGAGTTCCTGGGCGGTCAGCACAACAAGGACATGGTGACGGGCGCGGTGGCCCTCGCCGAGTTCGCGCACATCGTCGCCAAGAAGTACGACGTCACGATCGCGCTGCACACCGACCACTGCCCGAAGGACAAGCTGGACGGCTACGTCCGCCCGCTCCTCGACATCTCCGCCGAGCGCGTCAAGGCCGGGCAGAACCCGCTGTTCCAGTCCCACATGTGGGACGGCTCCGCCGAGACCCTCGCGGACAACCTGGCCATCGGCCAGGAGCTGCTCGCCAAGGCCGCCGCCGCGAAGATCATCCTCGAGGTCGAGATCACCCCGACCGGTGGCGAGGAGGACGGCGTCAGCCACGAGATCAACGACGAGCTGTACACCACCGTCGAGGACGCCCTGCGCACCGCCGAGGCCCTCGGCCTGGGCGAGAAGGGCCGCTACCTGCTCGCCGCGTCCTTCGGCAACGTCCACGGCGTCTACAAGCCGGGCAACGTCGTGCTCCGCCCCGAGCTGCTCAAGGACCTCCAGGAGGGCGTCGCCGCCAAGTACGGCAAGGCGAACCCCTTCGACTTCGTCTTCCACGGCGGTTCCGGCTCCACGGCCGAGGAGATCGCCACCGCGCTCGAGAACGGCGTCGTGAAGATGAACCTCGACACCGACACCCAGTACGCCTTCACGCGGCCCGTCGCGGACCACATGCTGAAGAACTACGACGGCGTCCTGAAGGTCGACGGCGAGGTCGGCTCGAAGAAGACCTACGACCCGCGCACCTGGGGCAAGCTGGCCGAGGCCTCCATGGCCAAGCGCGTGACCGAGGCCTGCGCCGCGCTGCGCTCCACCGGCACCAAGCTCAAGTAAGTCCACCGTCCGTCGGGCCCGGTACCCCTGGGGGTGCCGGGCCCGACGGCGTACCCGGAGGGACCCTGGCAGTGCGCTACGACTTCGACACCCCCGTGGACCGGCACGGCACCTGGTGCGTGCAGTGGGACGGCGTCAAGGACCTTCCCCGAGTTCTCGGCTCCGCTCGAACAGGGGAGACCCCACCCCCGGTGCCGGACCTGCTGCCCTTCACCATCTCCGACATGGACTTCCCGTGCGCGCCCGAGGTCCTCGACGCGCTCCGCCGCCGCGTCGGCCACGGCGTGTTCGGCTACACCGACTGGCGCAACGACGACTTCCGCGGCGCGGTCCGCGACTGGTTCAAGGGCCGCCACGACACGGACGTCGACCCGGCGTCGCTCGTGTACGCCCCGTCGGTGCTGAGCCAGGTCTCCCAGCTGCTTCGGATGTGGACGCGGCCGGGCGAGGGCGTGGTGGCGCACACCCCGACGTACGACGGCTTCCGCAAGGTGGTCACGGGCCTCGGCCGCGAGCTGCGCGGGGTGCCGCTCGACGACCCCGGACTGGCGGCCCTGGAGGCCGAGTTGGCGCGGCCGGACAGCCGCGTCCTGCTGCTGTGCTCCCCGCACAACCCGACCGGGCGGGTCTGGGACGACGCCGAGCTGACGGCGGTGGCCGCGCTGTGCGAGCGGCACGGCGTGGCCGTCGTCAGCGACGAGATCCACGCCGACCTCACGCACGCGGGGTACACGCACCGCCCCTGGGCGCGGTACGGCCGGGGCCGCTGGGCCCTGGTGACCTCGGCCACGAAGGCCTTCAACTTCCCCGCGCTGAGCGGGAGTTACGGGCTGATATCCGACCCCGGCGACCACGAGGCCTTCGTCCGCCGGATGGAGACCGGGGAGGGCCTCGCCTCGCCCGCCGTGCTCTCCCTGACCGCGCACGTCGCCGCCTACCGCGAGGGCGCCGACTGGCTGGACGCCGTGCGCGCCTACACCCACGGGAACCTCCGGCGCGTAGCCGACACCCTCGAAGCCGCCTTCCCCGGCCTCGGCTGGCAGCCCCCGCAGGCCGGCTACCTGGCCTGGATCGACCTGCGCCCGCTCCTGGGCGAGGACCGTGACGACGACCTCCAGCGCGAGCTGGTGGAGCGCCAGGGCGTGGCCGTCATGCCGGGCACCACCTACGGCGCCCCCGGCTTCGTCCGCCTGAACGTGGGCTGCCCCAGGGCGAAGGCCGAGGCGGGGGTGAACGCCCTGGTCCGGGCCGTACGGGCGGTGGCCGCCGGGCACGGGGCCTGAGCGCCGGGCGGGGGCGCGCGGCCCGCGGGAGCTGAGCACCGGGAGCCCGGGCCGCCCCCGGGAGCCGAGCACCGGGCGAGCCCGCGGCGCCCTCCCCGCCCGCTGCCCGGGGAGGCGGCCGCGGAAGCGGGACCGGCCGCCCGCGCGGGCCGGGCATGGCGCAGACTGAGGCACATGGCCATTCACGAGAACCTGCTCGGGGGACCGCCCCCGACCCACCTGCCCGACGAGCCCGAGCCGCGCGAGCTGCTCGCGGGCGGCACGCCGGCCGCCGACGTCGCCGCCAAGTACCCGACGTCGTCCCTCGCCTGGGCGCGCCTCGCCGACGAGGCGTTCGAGGCGGGCCGCGTCGTCGAGTCGTACGCGTACGCCCGCACCGGCTACCACCGGGGCCTGGACGCGCTGCGCCGGGCCGGCTGGAAGGGCCACGGCCCGGTGCCGTGGGAGCACGAGCCGAACCGCGGCTTCCTGCGGGCCCTGCACGCGCTGGCCCGCGCGGCCGGGGCCATCGGCGAGCAGGAGGAGTACGAGCGCTGCAGCACCTTCCTGCGGGACTCCTCGCAGACGGCGGCCGACACCCTCGGCTAGCGGCGCCGCCCCCCGCCCGGCCTGCCTGGACACCCGGTGTGACCAGGCAGGCCTTGCCGTTTCCCGGGATGTTGCGGAGGATGCCGGTGGGGACCGGGGCCCCCGTGCCGGTACCGGCAGGGGCGGACCGCTACCCGGAGTACGCATCAAGGAGACAGCGATGTCCCACGAGGCGAACGCGGCACACGCGACCCATGAGACGCGGGAAACAGGACCGGCTCATGCGGTTCACGGGACTCCCGACGGGAGCCCGGACAGCCCGGACAGCCCGCACCTCGACTTCGCCGGCACCACCCCGTACGAGGACTACGTCAAGGCGGACGTCCTCACCCACCTCCAGCACCTCCTCTCGGACGACCCCGGCGAGATGGTCTTCCTGGTCACGACCCAGGTCATGGAGCTGTGGTTCACGGTGATCGTCCACGAGTGGGAGACCGCGTCGCGGGCCCTGCGCGAGGACGACGTGCCCACCGCGGTGGCCGCGCTCAAGCGGTCCGTGCGGGAGCTGGAGGCGCTGAACCACTCGTGGAAGCCGCTCGGCCAGCTCACCCCCGCGCAGTTCAACTCCTACCGGGGCTCGCTCGGCGAGGGCTCCGGCTTCCAGTCGGCGATGTACCGGCGCCTGGAGTTCCTGCTCGGCGAGAAGTCCGCGTCCATGCTGGTCCCGCACCGGGGCGCGCCCCGCGTCCACGCGGAGCTGGAGAAGGCGCTGCACGAGCCGAGCCTGTACGACGAGGTGCTGCGGCTGCTCGCCCGGCGCGGGTACGACATCCCCGACGACGTGCTGAAGCGGGACGTGTCGCTGAAGTACGAGCCGTCCCCGCGCGTCGAGGCGGTGTGGACCGAGCTGTACGCGGGCGACGAGAGCGGCGACCTCGCCCGGCTCGGCGAGGCCCTGACCGACGTGGCCGAGCTGGTGTGGCGCTGGCGCAACGACCACCTGGTGGCCACGCGCCGCGCGATGGGCGCCAAGACCGGCACCGGCGGCTCCGCCGGGGTCGCCTGGCTGGAGAAGCGCGCGTCGAAGAACGTGTTCCCCGAGCTGTGGACGGCGCGCAGCCATGTCTGAGACGAGGAGGGCGGCCGTGTCCGGTACGGGGGGACCCGCGCGGGAGCGCGAGCTGCGGGAGCGGGCCGCCGCCCTGGACGCCGCGGACCGGCTCGCCGCGAAGCGCAAGGAGTTCGTGCTCGACGAGGTCACGTACCTGGACGGGAACTCGCTGGGCGCGCTGCCCGTGAACGTCGAGGCGCGCGTCGCCGACGTCGTCACACGCGAGTGGGGGCGGATGCGCATCCGCTCCTGGGAGGAGAGCGGCTGGTGGACCGCGCCGGAGCGGGTCGGGGAGCGGATCGCGCCGCTGCTCGGCGCGGGGCCGGGGCAGGTCGTCGTCGCCGACTCCACCAGCGTGAACGTCTTCAAGGCGGTCGTCGCGGCGGTCCGCATGGCGCGGGCGGAAGGACCGGGCGAGCGGGACGAGGTCGTCGTCGACGCCACGACGTTCCCCACCGACGGCTACATCGCCGAGTCCGCGGCCCGGCTCACCGGCTGCCGCGTGGTCCCGGCCGCCCCGGCCGACGTGCCGGGCGTCCTCGGCCCGCGCACGGCCGCCGTGCTGCTCAACCACGCCGACTACCGGTCGGGCCGGCTGCACGACCTGCCGGGCCTGACGGCGGCCGTGCACGCGGCGGGCGCCCGCGTGGTGTGGGACCTGTGCCACACGGCGGGCGCGCTGCCCGTCGGCCTGGACGAGCACGGCGTGGACCTGGCGGTCGGTTGCACGTACAAGTACCTGAACGGCGGGCCGGGCGCGCCGGCCTACCTGTACGTGCGCCGGGAGCTCCAGCCCCGCTTCGACTCGCCGCTGCCGGGCTGGAACTCGCACGCCGAGCCGTTCGGGATGCGGCGCGACTACGCACCGGCCGGTGACGCGGTGCGCGGCCGCGTCGGCACGCCGGACATCCTGTCGCTGCTGGCCCTTGAGGCCGCCCTCGACGTGTGGGACGGCGTCTCGCTGCACGACGTGCGGGCCAAGTCCCTGGCGCTCACGGACTTCTTCCTGGAGTGCGTGGCGGCCTACGCCCCCGCCGGGCGGGTCACGTCCGTCACCCCGGCCGCGCACGCGGAGCGCGGCAGCCAGATCGCGCTGCGCTGCCCGGACGCGCGGGAGGTGATGGAGCGGCTCGTCGCCGCGGGCGTGGTCGGCGACTTCCGCGCGCCGGACGTGCTGCGCTTCGGGTTCACGCCGCTGTACGTGTCGTTCGCGGACACGGAGCGCGCGGCGCGGGTGCTGGGGCGCGTCCTCGGCGGTTCGGGGGAGCTGACGCCCGGGGACGGCGCGGCCACCTGATAACGTCCGGCCAATCCGGATCATGGCACCTGTGTGCGGGGTACCCGCGTACGTGGTACCCGCGTACGCGGTACCTGTGTGCGTGACACCTGTGCGTGGTACCCGTGCGTGGTACGTGTGCTGGTCCGGACCCCGGTACGAACGCCCGTCGGGCACCGGCCCGTTGCGGCCGGCGCCCGGCGGGCCCGCCATCCGCAGAGCTGGGAGGTAGCCGTATGCCTGACGACGCCGCCGTGGCCCGTGACGAGGCCGAGGAGCGGTCCGCCTTCGCCCACCCCGCGGTGGAGCCGGACGCCACCGCCGCGTACGGGCCGGGCGCCGACCAGGTCGTGGACTTCTACGCGCCGCGCGGCACCGAGGGCCCGGCACCGCTCGTCGTCCTGCTGCACGGCGGGGCCTGGCGGGCCCCCTACGACCGCCGGCACGTCACGCCGTTCGCGGACTTCCTGGCCCGGCGGGGCTTCGCCGTGGCCAACGTCGAGTACCGCAGGGGCGGTTCGGCCTCCGGGCCGATCCCCGCGCAGGGCGGGGGCGCCGGGCCCGTGGCGGGGCGCTGGCCGGAGACCCTCGACGACGTGGCCGCGGCGCTCGACGCGCTGCCCGGCCTCGTCCGCGAGGCGCTGCCCGCCGCCGACGTCCGCCGCACCGTGGTGACCGGCCACTCCGCGGGCGGCCACCTCGCCCTGTGGGCGGCCGCCCGGCACGTGCTGCCGGAGGGCTCGCCCTGGCGGCGCCAGCGGCCCGCGCCGCTGCGCGGCGTCGTCGCGCTGGCCCCGATCGCGGACCTGCGCGTCGCGGAGGAGCTGGACGTCTGCTCCGGCGCGGTACGCCAGTTCCTGGGCGCGGACGACCCGTCCGGGGCCGGCGCACAGGCCCGCCACGAGGAGCGCCTCGCCCACGCCGACCCCGCCGCGCTGCTGCCCACCGGCATCGCCACCACCGTCGTCCAGGGCCGCACCGACATCGTCGTGCCGCAGGCCGTGGCCGAGGCGTACGCGGACGCCGCCGCGAAGGCGGGCGAGGTCGTCGGCCTGACGCTCCTGGAGGACGTGGGCCACTTCCCCCTCATCGACCCGGCGGCGGACGCGTGCGCGGTGGTGGCGGAGGAGATCGCCCAGCTCGCGTTCTGACCTCCCCGGGCGCCCCCGGGCCCCGGAACCCGGCCGGGCGGCGCGTGTAGTACCTGCGACGGACCCCCGCGAACCCGTCTGGGAGGGGACGACCCGCCTCCCCGGGCCCCGTACCGTCGAAGGCGTGACCGAGAGAACCCGCAGTCCCGAGTTCCGTCTGGCGCACCACGCCCTCCAGGGCCTGCGCGCCGACCTGTTCCACGACGCCTTCGCCTACCGGCCGCTGCCGCCGCTGCCGCGGGAGGGCGACGGGTGGGCCGCGAACATGCCGGGGCGGTCCGCCAGGTACGCGGTGTGGCTGCCGCACGGCGTGGTCGTCGCGCTCGCGGCGTTCACCCTCTTCGCCGCGTACGCCGGGGGCTTCGGCGGCTGGGACACGGGCGGGGAGGTCGCGTGGGCGCTCACCGGCCTCCTGCCGGCGGGGGCGGTGCTCCTGACGATGGTCCGGCCGGTGCTCGCCTGGTGGTGCTCCCTGGTGATGACGCCGTTCGTGCTGGTCCTGAGCGGCGGCGCGTGGGCCCCCTGGGCGCCGGGCTCGATCGCCGGGCACACGGCGGTGATGGCGGTGGTCGCGGCGCGCACCCGGCCGCGCACGGCGGGCTGGATGTGGGTGCTGACCGCCGTGTACTCGCTGTGCGCGGAGACCACGGTGAGCTGGGACTCGAACACGGCGGACATGCTGGCGTTCAGCGGCGTCGTGCTGGCCCTGGTGGCGATGGCGACGGCCAACCGGCACGCGCGCCGCGAGGTCGTCGCCGAGCGCACCGTCACCGCCGTCGAGCGCGACCGGCGCACGCTCCTGGAGGAGCGGACGACCATCGCGCGCGAGCTGCACGACGTCGTGGCGCACCACATGTCGGTGGTCGCGATCCAGGCGGAGGCGGCCCCCTACCGGGTGGAGAACCCGCCGCCGGAGCTGGCGCAGGCCTTCGCCACGATCCGCGAGAACGCGGTGGTCGCGCTGACCGAGCTGCGCCGCGTGCTCGGTGTCGTACGCGCGGAGGACTACGAGGCGCCGGACGCCCCGCAGCCGACGCTCGCCGACCTGGACCGGCTCCTGGACAACGTACGGGAGACGGGCCTGAGCGTGGAGAAGGTCGTCACCGGGGCCGTGCGGGAGCTGCCGCAGGGCGTGGAGCTGTCCGCGTACCGCATCGTGCAGGAGGCCCTCAGCAACAGCCTGCGGCACGCGCCGGGCGCCGCCGCCCGGGTGGAGATCGGGTACGTGCTCGGCGGCCTCGGGCTGCGCGTCGTGAACGGCCCGCCCACGGGACTCCGCAAGCCCTCGCCGGGCGCCGGCCACGGCATCACCGGCATGCGTGAGCGCGTCGCCATGCTCGACGGGGAGATGACGGCGGAGGCGACGGCGGACGGCGGGTACGAGGTCACGGTGTTCCTGCCGGTCCCGCTCCAGGCCGCCGCGGCGGCCACCGGCCCGGTGGAGGGTGAGGCCGCGTGACCGGGGCGCCCATCCGCGTCCTCATCGCCGACGACCAGATGATGGTCCGCGAGGGGTTCTCGGTGCTGCTCAACGCCATGCCCGACATCGAGGTCGTCGGCGAGGCGGTCAACGGCCGCGAGGCCGTGCGCCAGGTGCGCGAACTCGCCCCGGACGTCGTCCTGATGGACATCCGCATGCCCGAGCTCAACGGCATCGAGGCCACCCGGGAGATCGTCGCCGCCGACGACAGCGCCACCAAGGTGCTCGTCCTGACCACCTTCGACCTCGACGAGTACGTGTACCAGGCGCTGCGCGCGGGCGCGTCCGGGTTCCTGCTGAAGGACGCCTCGGCCCGGCAGCTCGCGGACGGGGTGCGGGTGGTGGCGTCCGGCGAGGCGCTGCTCGCGCCGAGCGTGACCCGCCGCCTGATCACGGAGTTCTCCCGGCTCGCGGACCGGCCCCGGCTCGGCACGTCCGCCCAGGCGCAGGCCCAGTACGGGGAGCTGACCGAGCGCGAGACGGAGGTGCTCGTCCTCATCGCGCAGGGCCTGTCGAACGCGGAGATCGCCGCGCGGCTCGTCGTCGCCGAGTCCACCATCAAGACGCACGTCAGCCGGGTCCTGGTGAAGCTCGGGCTGCGGGACCGCACGCAGGCCGCCGTGTTCGCGTACGAGGCGCGGCTGGTCACCCCGGGGTGAGGGACGGACCACGGACGGCGGGCGGGCCGTGCCCCGGCGGCGCCCACGGGTGACAGGGCGGGGCGCCGCGGCTAGCGTCCGTACATGGCTGAACCGGCAGACGCCGCCGACGTGTTCGCGTTGTTCGCACCCTCGTCGGCCGCTTTCGTGGCGGACCCCTACCCGGCGTACGCGGAGCTGCGCGCCCGGGGCCGGGTGCACTACTACGGGCCCAGCGACCAGTACCTGGTCCCGCGCCACGCGGACGTCGCCGCGCTGCTGCGCGACCGGCGGCTCGGCCGCACCTACCTGCACCGGTACCGCCACGAGGAGTTCGGGCGTCAGGCCCCGCCGCCCGGGCACGAGCCGTTCCACGTCCTCAACGACCACGGCCTGCTCGACCTGGAGCCGCCCGCCCACACCCGCGTGCGCCGCCTGGTCGCGAAGGCGTTCACGCCCCGCACGGTGGAGCGGCTGCGCCCGTACGTGGAGGGGCTCGCGGACGAGCTGGTGCGCGACCTCGTCGCGGACGGCGGCGGCGACCTGCTGGCCCGGGTCGCCGAACCGCTGCCCGTCGCGGTGATCGCCGAGCTGCTCGGCATCCCGGAGGGGGAGCGGGGGCCGCTGCGGCCGTGGTCGGCGGACATCTGCGGCATGTACGAGCTGAACCCGACGGCGGCGGCCGCCGCGCGGGCCGTCCGCGCCTCGGCCGAGTTCTCCGCGTACCTGCGGGAGCTGATCGCCGCCCGGCGCGCCCGCCCCGGCGACGACCTGCTCACCCGTCTGATCGCGGCCCACGAGGAGGGCGACCGGCTCAGCGAGCAGGAGCTGGTCTCCACCTGCGCGCTGCTCCTGAACGCCGGGCACGAGGCGACGGTCAACGCCACCGTCAACGGCTGGTACGCGCTCTTCCGCCACCCGGAGCAGCTCGCCGCGCTGCGCGCGGAGCCGGAGAGGCTGCTGCCCACGGCCGTGGAGGAGCTGCTCCGGTACGACACCCCGCTCCAGCTCTTCGAGCGCTGGGTGCTCGACGACATCGAGATCGGAGGGACGGTGCTCCCGCGCGGCAGCGAGGTGGCGATGCTGTTCGGCTCGGCCAACCGGGACGGGGCCGTCTTCCGCGACCCGGACGCGCTCGACCTCGGCCGCGCCGAGAACCCGCACGTCTCCTTCAGCGCGGGCATCCACTACTGCGTCGGGGCCGCGCTGGCCCGCGTCGAGCTCGCCGCGTCGCTGGGGGCGCTGCTGCGCCGGGCGCCGGGGCTGCGGCTCGCCGCCGAGCCGGAGCGGAAGCCGGGCTTCGTGATCCGGGGGCTGCGGGAGCTGCTCGTGGCCTGCTGAGTCCGCCGGGCCCCCGGCCTCAGCCGGTGGCGAGGTCCCGCCGGCGCAGGGCGGCGAGGCCCGCCGCCGTGAGGACCACCGCCAGGCCCGTGAGCACGAGCACCGGCGTCCAGGTGAGGTCGTTGCCGGGCAGCTTCGGCAGGTGGGAGAACGGCGAGAGGTTCATGACCGCCCGCGGTACGTCGAGCGCGGGGCCGAGCCAGCCGATGAGCAGGACCGCGCCCGCCGCGCCCCACGAGGCGGGCGCGAGCCGCGGCGAGAGCCCGTACAGGAACACCGCGAGCGCGCCGACCACCCAGATCGCGGGGACCTGGACCAGGCAGGCGGCGGCGATCGGCCCGGCGTCCTCGCCGCGGCCGAGGGCGAAGCCGCAGGCGGCGAGGGACATCAGCAGGGCGGTGCCCGCGAAGGCGACGACGAGGTGGCCCGCGGCCCAGCGCAGCCGCCCGACGGCGGTGGCGAGGACCGGCTCGGCCCGCTGGGAGGTCTCCTCGCCGTGCAGGCGCAGCACCGAGCCGACGACGTACAGGGCGCCGACCATGGCGACGACGCCGACCATCGCGGACAGGAAGGCGTCGGTGAGCCCGGCCTGCCCGCCCATGCGCCGGAAGATCGCCCGGGTGTCGGCGTTGTCGCCGACCAGGTCGGTGGCGCCGTCGGCCATGCCGCCGAGGACGGCCCCCGCCAGCAGGAAGCCGGCGCTCCAGCCGAGGACCGCGCCGCGCTGGAGCCGCCGGGCGAGCGCGCCCGCCGTGGCGAGCCGGCCGTGCGCGCGCCCGGGGCGGGACGGCAGGAAGCTCATGCCGAGGTCGCGGCGCCCGGCCAGTTCGTACGCCGCGACGCACCCCACGGCGGCCGCGCCCGCGGACAGCAGCGGGACCCACCAGCGCTCGTCGGCGAAGGCCCGGGTGTGCTCCACCCAGCCGACCGGCGAGAACCAGGTGAGCAGCGAGGAGCCGTCCTTCGTCGCCGCGTCACCGGCGGCCCGCAGCACGAAGGCCGCGCCGAGCACCGCCGCGGCGATCCCCTTGGCGAGCCGCGCGCTCTCGGTGAGCTGCGCGGCGACCGCCGCCACCGCGGCGAACACCATGCCGGTGCAGCCGACGGCGAGGCCGAGCGCCAGGGCACCGGTGCCGCCCTCGCCCGCGAGACCGGCCGCGAGG
Source organism: Streptomyces sp. CC224B (assembly GCF_030010595.1). Classification (NCBI taxonomy): domain Bacteria; kingdom Bacillati; phylum Actinomycetota; class Actinomycetes; order Kitasatosporales; family Streptomycetaceae; genus Streptomyces; species Streptomyces sp. CC224B. Next base: position 42,616 of record NZ_JASCXL010000002.1, read on the forward strand.
AGCAGCGCGAGCGCGGTGTTGGCGGCGAGGGCGGCGAGCAGCGCGGCCGTCAGCGGCGCCAGGCGGCCCACCCCGGCGGACGAGATCAGCTCCTGCCGCCCGGTCTCCTCCTCCTCACGCGTGTGCCGGACGACCACGACCAGGCTCATCACGGCGGCGAGCACCCCGGCGAAGGTGCCCACGCGCCAGGCGGTGAGGCCGCCGACGGACTGGTCGAAGACCGGGCCGTAGAAGGCGCGCAGGGTGGCGTCGGTGGTGAGCGACGCGACGAGGTCGGCGCGCTTCTCCGGGGTGCCGTACACCTGCCGCAGCGTGTTCGGCATGCTCAGGACCATCAGCGTGATGACCCCCAGCCACACCGGGATCAGCACCCGGTCGCGGCGCAGGGCCAGCCGCAGCAGGGGTGCGGTGCCCGCGAGGTGGCGGTGGAGTCCGCCGGGGCCCGGCCGGACGGGAGCGGTACCGAGGACGGCGGTCATCGCGCCACCGCCTGTACGTGCTCGTCGGTCGCGTCTTCCTGGTAGTGCCGCAGGAACAGCTCCTCCAGCGTGGGCGGCGTACTGGTCAGGGAGCGGACTCCGGACGCGGTGAGGGCGCGCAGGACGCCGTCGAGTTGGTCGGTGTCCACCTGGAGGCGGACCCGGCGCCCCTGGACGTCGAGGCCGTGCACCCCGGGGAGGCGGGCCAGGCCGTCGGGCTCGGCCGCGAGTTCGGCGTGCACGCTGGTGCGGGTGAGGTGCCGCAGCTCGGCGAGGGACCCGCTCTCGACCGTACGGCCCTTGCGGATGAGGGAGACCCGGTCGCACAGGCTCTCCACCTCGCTGAGGATGTGCGACGAGAGCAGCACGGTCCGCCCCCGCCGCCGCTCCTCCTGGACGCACTCCTGGAAGACCCCCTCCATCAGCGGGTCGAGGCCGGACGTCGGCTCGTCCAGGATCAGCAGGTCCACGTCGGAGGCGAAGGCCGCGACGAGGGCGACCTTCTGGCGGTTGCCCTTGGAGTACGCGCGCCCCTTCTTGGTCGGGTCGAGCTCGAACCGCTCGACCAGCTCGGCGCGCCGAGCCCGGTCGAGGCCGCCGCGCAGCCTCCCGTACAGGTCGATGACCTCGCCGCCGGAGAGGTTGCGCCACAGGGTGACGTCGCCGGGGACGTAGGCGAGGCGCCGGTGCAGCTCCACGGCGTCGTGCCACGGGTCCTTGCCGAGCACGCGCGCGGTCCCGCCGTCGGCCCGCAGCAGGCCGAGCAGTACGCGGATGGTGGTCGACTTCCCCGATCCGTTCGGCCCGAGGAAGCCGTGCACCTCGCCGCCGCGCACGTGCAGGTCGAGGCCGTCGAGGGCGCGGGTGCGGCCGAAGGTCTTACGCAGGTCGGACACCTCTAGGGCGGTGTGGGCCGTCGTCATGCCTGCGAACGTACGCCGGTTTCACAAATTTGTGAAGTTAAGAAACTGTATGAAGTGTCTGAACTGCCTAAACTTGGGCGGGGTGCGGGGAAGGGGAGATGATCGGCGGATGACCACGGACGGCAGGGACAGCGCGGGCGCCGGGGGTGCCGAGGGCGCGGAGGGTGCGGAGGGTGCGGGGCCGGGACGCGAGGAGGACCTCGCGGCGGCGTCGCGGTTCACCGAGCAGTTCGCGGCGCAGCTGGTGTGGGCCGGCATGCCCCGGATGCCCGCGCGGGTCTTCGCCGCGCTGCTCGCCTCCGACGCCGGGGCGCTCACGGCGGCGGAGCTGGGGGAGCGGCTGCGGGTGAGCCCGGCGGCCGTCTCCGGGGCCGTGCGCTACCTGACGCAGCAGTACATGGTCACCCGCGAGCGGGCGCCCGGCTCGCGGCGGGACCTCTTCCGGGTGCACAGCAACCAGTGGTACGAGGCGCTGACGAACCGGGACTCCGTCCTGCAGCGCTGGGAGACCGCGCTGCGGGACGGGATGGCGAGCCTCGGCCCGCACTCGCCGGCCGGGCGCCGCCTGGAGGAGACCCTGGCGTTCTTCGAGTTCATCGAGAAGGAGCTGGCGGGCATGATGAGCCGCTGGCGCACGGAACGAGCCTCCCGCTTCGGCCCTCCGACGTAACAGCCCCACGCCCCGGTCTCGCGTAACAGCCCCGCACCTCGGGCCCGCCCGCCCGGCCGAGCCGCGCCTGTCAGGGGCGGGGCAGGCTCGGCCGGGGCAGGGTCAGGGACCAGGCTCCCGGGCGTACGGTCCAGGTGCGGCGGCGGACGGGTCCCGCCAGGGCCCCGTCGCAGTGGTAGTGGAAGTCGGGCCCGGCCACGGTCACGGAGCGGGCGCGCGCCCGCACGGGCGCGATCCCCGCCCCGACGGACGACGGCCGCACCTCCACCCGGGCCAGCCCCCCGCTTCCCGGCACCACGGACACCCCCTCGACGGGCTGGTCGAGGTCGACGAGCGTCACCCCGTCCGCCTCGACCCGCAGCCGCGCCGGCCCGGCCCCCCGCCCGCCACCGGGCCGCGCGCCCAGCGTCCGTACCAGGGACTGGCAGGTCCGCAGCCAGGCGTGCCCGTGCCGCTCCCCGGCCGCGGCCGAGCCTCCCGCGGGCCCGGCGACGGGGGCCGGGCCGCCCCCGAGGACGGCGATCCGCACGTCCCCGAGCACCACCTCGCCCCGGTCGTCGACGAGCAGGTCGAGCCGCCGGGGCGCCCCGTCCAGGACGGCGCGCGCCGCGGCGACGGCCCCGGCCGGCACGCCGAGCCCGCGAGCGAGCCGCACCCCGGCGGCCACGCCCGCGACGGGTACGACCGCCAGGTCGGTCCCGCCGAGCGCCCGCTCCCGGTGCAGCACCCCGACGGCCCGCCGCAGCGCCGCGTCGTCGCCGACCACCACGGGCCGCCGCGTCCCCCGCCGGAGCAGGGCGCGGGCGAACTCCTCGGGCCCCTCGGGCAGGCAGACCTTGAGCGACGCGCCCGCGCCAAGGACGTCCTTGGCGATGCGTACGGACTCGCCGTCCGCGCGCCGGGCGACCGGATCGATGATCACGACGAGGTCATCGCGCTGGTCGCTGGCCGACACGTGCGCCCTTTCTTTAGTCCTCGGGTAGCATCTTTGTGCAAGAGCCCCTTGCGCTATTGCGCCAGGGGCTTCGTCTATTCCGGGGCGTCCAAGGCACACCCACACCCGGCGGCGACGGCTCCCGGCCGTGGCCCCTCGACCTTGGACATGCCCCGCCCGGAAGGGGTGTACGCCTGTGCCCGCACTCGTGCTGCTCGGTGCTCAGTGGGGTGACGAAGGCAAGGGAAAGGCCACCGACCTGCTCGGTGGATCCGTGGACTATGTGGTGCGCTACCAGGGCGGCAACAACGCCGGCCACACGGTCGTCGTAGGCGACCAGAAGTACGCGCTGCACCTCCTCCCTTCCGGGATCCTCTCGCCGGACTGCGTGCCGGTCATCGGGAACGGTGTCGTCGTCGACCCGTCGGTCCTGCTCTCCGAGCTGAGCGGTCTGGACGAGCGCGGCGTCGACACGTCGAAGCTGCTGATCAGCGGTAACGCGCACATCATCACGCCGTACAACGTGACCGTCGACAAGGTCGGCGAGCGCTTCCTCGGCAAGCGCAAGATCGGCACCACCGGCCGCGGCATCGGCCCGACGTACGCCGACAAGATCAACCGCACCGGCATCCGCGTCCAGGACCTCTACGACGAGTCGATCCTGAAGCAGAAGGTCGAGGCGGCCCTTGAGCAGAAGAACCAGCTCCTGACCAAGGTCTTCAACCGGCGCGCCATCGAGGCCGGGCAGATCGTCGAGCAGCTCCTGGAGCACGGCGAGAACATCAAGCAGTACGTCGCCGACACCACGCTGATCCTCAACAACGCGCTCGACGACGACAAGGTCGTGCTGTTCGAGGGCGGCCAGGGCACGCTCCTGGACGTGGACCACGGCACGTACCCCTTCGTCACCTCGTCGAACCCGACCGCGGGCGGCGCCTGCACGGGCACCGGCGTCGGCCCGACGAAGATCAGCCGCGTCATCGGCATCCTGAAGGCGTACACCACGCGCGTCGGCGCGGGCCCGTTCCCGACGGAGCTGTTCGACAAGGACGGCGAGGCGCTGCGCGAGATCGGCGGCGAGCGCGGTGTCACCACCGGCCGCGACCGCCGCTGCGGCTGGTTCGACGCGGTCATCGCCCGCTACGCCACGCGGGTGAACGGCCTGACGGACTTCTTCCTCACCAAGCTCGACGTCCTCACCGGCTGGGAGCAGATCCCGGTCTGCGTGGCGTACGAGATCGACGGCGAGCGCGTCGAGGAACTGCCCTACAGCCAGTCGGACTTCCACCACGCGAAGCCCGTCTACGAGATGCTGCCGGGCTGGTCCGAGGACATCACCAAGGCCAAGACCTTCGCCGACCTGCCGAAGAACGCGCAGGCCTACGTGAAGGCGCTGGAGGAGATGTCGGGCGCCCCGATCTCCGCGATCGGCGTGGGCCCGGGCCGCGACGAGACGATCGAGATCAACTCCTTCGTCTAGCAGGCGCTCGGCGGGCACTCAACAGGCGCTCGGCGGACGTCCAACGCGGGCGTCCAACGCGGACGTCTAGCAGGGACCGCTCCGTGACCGGCCCGGCAGGGGACTCCCGTCCTCCTGCCGGGCCGGTCCGTTTCCGAGCGCCCGGCAGATCCGCCGGACCGCCTCGCGCGGCGTCGGCAGGTCGGGGCGCCACAGCCGGGCCGTCCGGTCCTCGCCGCCGGTGGCCAGGGTCCGCCCGCCGGGGCCGAAGGCCACCGCGCGGACGGACTCGGTGTGCCCGGCGAGCCGGGCGCGGACGCGGCCGGTGGCCGTGTCCCACAGCCGCACCGTCCCGTCGGCGCCGCCGCTGGCCAGGGTGCGCCCGTCGGGGCTGAAGGCGACCGCGAGGACCGGGCCGGTGCGGTCGGTGAGCACGGCCCGCGTCCGGCCGGTGGCCGTGTCCCACAGCCGTACGGCCCCGTCGGCGCCGCCGGTGGCGAGGAGCCGTCCGTCCCGGCTGAAGGCCGTCGCCTCGACGGCGTCGGGATGGCCGCGCAGCGTGGCGCGGACGCGTCCGGTGGCCGTGTGCCACACGCGTACGGTCCCGTCGACACCGCCGGTGGCCAGAAGCCGCCCGTCGTGGCCGAACGCGAGCGCGAGGACCGCCGCGGAGTGGTGGAGCCTGGCCCGGGTCCGGCTCGCGGCCCGGTCCCACAGCCGCACCGTCTGCTGCTCGACGAGGGTGGCGAGGGTGCGCCCGTCCGGGCTGATCGCCGCGGCGGCGAGCACGTCGGTACGGTCGCCCGACGCGCCGCGCCGCTCGCCGGTGGCCACGTCCCAGCGCCGTACCCGCTGGGTGTCGTCGACGGTGGTCAGGGTGCGCGCGTCGCGGCTGAAGGCGGCCGCGAGCACCGGTCCGCCACGGTCCTTGAGGACGGTCCGCGTCCGGCCGGTGGCCGTGTTCCACAGCCGTACGGTGCCGTCGGCGCCTCCCGTGGCCAGGGTCCGCCCGTCAGGGCCGGGCACCACCAGGGAGACGGGGGCGGTGTGCCCGGTGAGCGTGGTGTGCGGGGTGCGCGGCGCCGTGTTCCACAGCCGGACCGTCCGGTCGTAGCCGCTGGTGGCGAGGGTGCGCCCGTCGGGGCTGAAGGCCACCCCGGAGACCGCGGCCGTGTGACCGGTGAGGACGGTCCGCGTCCGGCCGGTGGCCGTGTTCCACAGCCGTACGGTCTGGTCGGCGCTGCTCGTGGCGAGGGTGCGCCCGTCGGGGCTGAACGCGGCGGCGGACACCTCGGCCGCGTGCCCGGTGAGGACGGCCCGCGGCGCCCGGGTGGCGACGTCCCACAGCCGTGCCGTCCGGTCGTAGCCGGTGGTGGCGAGGGTGCGCCCGTCGCGGCTGAAGGCCACCGCGGAGACCTCGCCCCGGTGGCCGGTGAGGGTGGCGCGCCCGCGGCCGGTGGCCGTGTCCCACAGCCGTACGGTCTTGTCGGCGCTGCTCGTGGCCAGGGTGCGCCCGTCGCGGCGGAACGCGATCCCGGAGACCTCGCCCTGGTGGCCGGTGAGCGTCGCGCGGGCCCGGCCGGTGGCCGTGTTCCACAGGCGTACGGTGCCGTCGTCGCCGCCGGTGGCCAGGGTGCGCCCGTCGGGGCTGAAGGCGAGCGTGGAGGCCGCGTCGCCGCGTCCGGCGAGGGTGGTGCGCACGGTGCCGGTGGCCACCTCCCACAGCCGGACCCGGGCGCCGCCGCCGACGGCGAGGGTGCGCCCGTCCGGGCTGAACGCCACCGAGTAGACCTCGCCCCCGTGCCCGGTGAGGTCGGCCCGCGCCTTTCCGGTGGCCGCGTCCCACAGCCGTACGGTCCCGCTGTTGCCGCTGGTGGCGAGGGTGTCCCGGGTGGGGCTGAACGCCACCGCGAGGACCGGCCCGCCGTCGGCGGTGAAGCGGTGCCGCAGCGGCAGCTCGGCCGCGGCGTACAGGCTGCTCGCGGCCTCGGGGGTGGGGGCCGTGTGGTGGGCCCGCACGGCGAGCAGCGCGGCCCGGTCGGGGTCGCTGCCGAGCAGGGCCGCCGACTGCGCGGCGAGCTGGCGGGACTGGGCCACGCGCTGCGCGGCCCGGGCCCGGTCGCGTTCGCGCGCGCTGTCGCGGCTCTCCCGCCAGGCGATCAGTCCGGCCGCCAGGACGAGGACGAGCAGCACGGACAGGGCCGCGGCGAACCGGCGCAGACGGCGGGTGACGCGGGCCGCCGCCCGCCGCTCCCGGTCGCGGGCGGTGAGGCTCGCGGTGAGGAAGTCCCGTTCCAGGGGCGTCAGTTCGGGGTGCTCGTGGGCGCGGGGGAAGTGCTCATCGGCGGTGGCCAGGCGGGTGCCCCGGTACAGCGCCCCGGCGTCGTGGCCCAGCTCCCGCCAGGCCGCGGCGGCCTCGGTGAGCCGCCGGTGGCAGCGCAGCCGCTCGCGGTCCTCGTCGAGCCAGGCGCGCAGGCGGGGCCAGCCGGTGATGACGGCCTCGTGGGCCAGGTCGACGGTGTCGTGGTCGAGGGTGAGCAGGCGGGCGCGGGCCAGCCGGTCGAGGACGTCCGTGGCGCCGGCCGCGTCGAGCTCCGCGCGCGGCACGGGGCGGCGCGTGTCGGGCACGCCGTCGCCGGGGGTGACCAGGCGGAGCAGGACCCGCCGGGCCACCTCGCGCTGCCCGGCGGGCAGCCCGGTGTACAGCTCCTCGGCGGTGCGGGCCACCGCCCCGGCGACCTCGCCGGAGGCCTCGTACGCGGCCATGGTCAGGGTGCGGCCCTCGTGGCGGCGCCAGGTCTCCAGGAGGGCGTGCGAGGTCAGCGGCAGGCCGCCGGGCTCGGCCGCGGTCTCCTCGATCAGCCGGGCGGTCAGGGCGCGTTCGACGAGCAGGCCCTGGGCGGCGGCCGGTTTCACGATGGCCTCGCGCAGCTCGGCGGGGCTCATGGGCGCCACCGGCAGGGCGGCGTCGCGCACCGCCCCGGCGAGCCCGCGGTGCTGGAGGCAGTGGCCGTAGAAGTCCGCGCGGACGCCGAGGACCACGCGCAGCCGGCGGTCCGGGTCGCGGGCGGACAGGAGCCGGCCGATGAACCGCTCCCGTTCGTCCGCGTCCCGGCAGAGGGTGAAGACCTCCTCGAACTGGTCGACCACCAGCCAGGTCTCGCCCTCGCCCGCCGCCGGGCGAAGGAGCCGCCCGTGGGTGTGCGCGGGCCGGGGCCCGGGGGTGAGGATGCGGATCGCGGCGGGCCGGGGCGCGCCGGGCCCGGCCTGCCGCAGCCGGGGGATGAGCCCGGCGCGCAGCAGGGAGGACTTGCCGCTGCCGGAGGGGCCGAAGACGGCGACCAGGCGGTGTTCCCGGACCAGGCGGACGAGGTCGCCGGTGAGCCGGTCGCGGCCGAAGAAGCGGTCGCTGTCCCCGGCCTCGAAGCGGGCGAGCCCCCGGTAGGGCGGTTCGGCGTCGTCGTCCCCGGGCGCGGGGAGCGCGGCCTCCTCGCGGCGGACCTCGCGCCAGCGCCGCTCCCAGTCGGCGAGGTCGCCGCCGCAGGCCTTCACGTAGGCCAGCGTGACGGGCAGGGACGGCAGCTTCTCGCCCGCGACCGCGTAGGCGAGGGCGGTGACGGAGTATCCGGAGCCCTTGGCCATCGTCCGGTACGTGGGCGTGCCCGCCTCGCGGCGCAGCGCGCGCAGCTCGTACGCGAACCGCTGCACCGGCCCCGCGTCCGGGTCGATCGGCTTCTCCCGGCGTCCCACCACGCCTCCCCCGTGTCCCCCGTGTCCCGTGTCCCACCGGACTTTCCCCGCGTCCCACCGCACGTCCCCGGCGTCCCACCGCGCTCCCCGTGTCCCACCGGGCCTTCCCCGGCGTCCCACCGCGCGTCCTCCGTGTCGCGCGCCGGCGTGCGTGAGGGACAGGCCTACACCGGGCGGCGGGGCCCGGCAAAGGGGCGCGCGAGCCAACTCACGGGCCCGCCACGGGTGTCCCACCGGCCGGCTCCCGGCGCAGTTCTTTGTCCCGCGGCACGGAAGCGGGCTGCGGGACAACTCCGCGGCCGCTGGAATCGCTGCTGAACGGCCCGACCGCCGCCCGGCGACGGAGGCGGGGCCACCGAACGACAGCCGACACACAGGGGGAATTCCCGTGCGCATGCAGACCCGTATCGTGCCGCTCGCCATGACCACCGCGCTGCTCGCGGGAGGGACGGGCGTCCTGGCGACCGGCGCGGCCGGCGCCGCGGAGTCCAAGGGCGACGTGACGGCCCAGTCCTGCTACGGCAGCGCCCGGAACTACACCGGTACGCCGGGCGGCCCCGGCCGCAACGCCCACTGGCCGGCCACGGGCACCTACGCCTACGCCACCAGGAACTGCACCGACATCAACCTGAAGGTCAACTACACCCGTGACGTGCGGGTCTGCTTCAAGAACACCGGCCAGTGCAACGGCTGGAAGAAGGCGAAGAAGGGCGTGTGGAAGGTGGCCGCCTCGAACGTGCGGGACGGCGCCGGCTTCTACATCCAGTTCAAGGGAGCCAACCGCAGCACCGGCAAGATCGCCTACTGAGGCGTCGCCGGCCGCGGGAGAGCGTCCTCGGCCTGGGCCACAGGCGCCTGAGCCGACGGGGGAGCACAGGCGGAGGACTGATGTAGGGGGCGCCGGGCCGACAGGCCCGGCGCCCCTCCGGCGTGTACGCGCCGCCGCCCGCCCGCGGCAGGCGCCCGGCCCCCGGCCCGTGGTGCCCGTCGCCCCGGATGCCCGTCAGTCCTCGGCGTCCGTCAGCCCTTGGTGTACGTCAGCGCCTTGCCGCCGTCCGCGTCGGCCCGGCGCAGCTCGCCGCTCGGCAGGACGGTGACGACGCTCGGCTTGCCCGGCTCGCAGGTCGTGGCGGGGCCGACGGTGACCTGGGTCGCGGAGATGCGCAGCTCGGTGTCGGAGGCGGAGGTCAGGGTGCCCTGGAAGACGCAGTGGTAGGTGCCGCCGCCCGCCAGCGGGCCGTCGGCGGTCAGCGACAGGACGGTGTCGCCGACCTCGCCCTGCTGGATGGTCAGGCGCCGGGTGCTGACGCCCGCGTCGCCGGTGAGCGTGCCGTTCCAGGTGCCGAGGAACTTGTCGGGCACGGTGCCCTCGTCGTCCTCGGGGGACGGGGAGGGCGTCGGCGAGGTGGGGCCGGCGGTCTCCGAGGGGGTGCCCGGCGTCGTCGGGGCGCTGTTCCGGCGGCCCTTGTCGTCGCCGTGCGCCTTCGGGTCGCCCTTGTCCTTCATCACCGCGTACACGGTTCCGCCCGCGCCGAGCGCCACGACCAGGGCCACGGCGACGAGCAGCACCGTGGAGCGGGTGCTGCGGCGCGGCGGGTCGAGCGGCGGCGGCCCGTACGGGGGTGTGACGCCGCCGGGCGGCTGCGGATAGCCGTACGCGGGCTGAGCGGCCGGCATGGGCTGCGCGGGCTGCGGATGGCCGTAGGCGGGCGGGTGGCCGTGCGGCGGCGTGGCGGGCAGGGCGGGCGTGGGCGCGGGGGCCGGGGGCACGCCGCTGACCATGGTGGGCAGGTGGTCGACGGACCCCTGGCCGGGGGTGCCGGGTGGCGGGGGGGCCTGCGCGGGGGTGCCCGGCAGGGGCGGGCCGGTGGGCGGCGGCGTGCCCGGCTGCTGGGGCCGCGCGGCGGCTCCCTGCTGGTGGGCTCCCGGCTGGGGCCCCGGCTGGTCGCCGTTCCATAGGGCGGGCGCGGGTGCCGGGCCGCCGTCCGGCCGGGCCTCGGCCCCCGCGTCGCCCTCCGGGTCCTCGACCTCCAGCAACTGCACGGCATGCCGCCCCAGTTGCGCCACCAGCGCCCCCGGGAGCCACGGGTCGCGGGTCTTGCCCTCGAAGAGGGTGTCCCCGGCCCCGGTGCGGTCCAGGATGTCGTCCAGGGAGGGCCGGTCGCCCGGTGCCTTGGTCAGGCAGTGCCCGATGAGTTCGCGCAGCGACTCCGGCACCCGCTCCAGGTCCGGTTCCTCCTGCGCGATGCGGAACATCAGCGCGTGCACGCCGCTGTTGGCCGTGCCGAACGGCAGCGCGCCCGTCGACGCGTACGCGAGCACGGAACCCAGGCAGAAGACGTCCGCCGCCTCGGTGACCCGGTCGCCGCGCACCTGCTCGGGCGCCATGAACCCCGGAGAGCCGACGAGTGCCCCGGTGCGGGTGAGGCCTCCGTCGGTGACGGTCTCCAGGGCCCTGGCTATCCCGAAGTCGATGACGCGCGGGCCGTCGATGGTGACCAGCACGTTGGACGGCTTCAGGTCGCGGTGGATGAGCCCGGCGGCGTGGATGTCCTTCAGGGCGTTGGCGAGCCCGGCGGCCAGGATCCTCACGGACCGCTCGGGCAGCGGCCCGTGGTCGTGCGAGACGACGGTCTGGAGCGAGGGCCCGGCGACGTACCCCGTGGCGACCCAGGGGATCGCGGCCTCGGTGTCGGCGTCGAGCACCGGTGCGGTCCAGGCGCCGCCGACGCGCCGCGCGGCCTCCACCTCCTGCCGGAAGCGGCCGCGGAACTCGTCCTGCGCGGCCAGCTCCTCGCGCACCAGCTTCACGGCGACGGTCCGGCCGCGGCCGGACCGCGCCAGGTACACCTGGCCCATGCCGCCCGCGCCGAGCCGCGCGAGCAGCCGGTAGGCGCCTATCCGCTGCGGATCCCCCGGGCCCAGTTTCTCCATGGCCATCGCGGCGCCGTCCTCCCCCAGTTCCAGCCACTTCGCGGCGGCGACTGTGCGTGTGCCGCCGTGCAACAGACCGAGGAGTCTACGGACCGTTCACACGGTCCGTGGAACACCCCTCCGGTCCGTATTAGCCCACATCATGGGCGCTCTTTCCGCAGCCGTCGACGGAATCTGTGACAGTTCCGTGAGACAGCGGCGCGGAAGGGCCGCCGAGGCGGGGGCCGCCAGGCGTACCGTTTCCAGTGCGACCTTGAGAACGGAGCACCAGATGCCCGATCCGATTCGCCCCGCGTCCGCACATCCCGGTGCCCGGCTGCGCGAACTCCGTCGCGACCGCGGCCTGACCCAGGAAGGCCTGGCCCAACGGGCGAACCTGAGCCTGGGAGTTCTGAAGAAGCTGGAGCGCGGCGGCACCGCTCGCCTCGACACGTACCACGCCCTCGCCCGTGCGTTGAACGTCCGCACGTCGGCGCTGTTCGAGTCCTCCGGCCCCCACTCCCGCACCCGGAACGACGACGACAACGACAACCTCGGCCTGATGCCGCTGCGCCAGGCCGTCGCGCCGCCGGTCTCCTTCACCGGACGGGTCGGCGTGCCCGAGACCGTGGCCACAGAACCGGACCTCTCCCGCCTCCGGGCGACCGCCCAGGAGGTCGGGAACGCCTACCACCAGGACCGCTACGGCGAAGTCGCCGAACTCCTCCCGAGCCTGGTACACGCGGCGCACGCCGCCGTACGGCACTTCGATAACGGCCCCGAGCACTGCGAGGCACTGCGCATCCGCTCCGACGCGCTCCAGATGGCGGGCCGGTACCTGACGCAGGTCCGCGCATACGACCTGGCCCACATCGCCCTGCGCGACGCCATCGAGGACGCCGTGCGGGTGAACGACACGGGAGGCGTGGCCGCAGCCGTCTACCAGCAGGGCTGGCTGCTGATGCGGCAGGGACGGCTGGACGAGGCCGAGCAGGTGAGCATCACCACGGCGGACGCCGTGGAGCCGCGCATCTCCAGGGCCACCCGCCACTCCCTCGGGGCGTGGGGAAAGCTGCTGGTGCACAGCAGCGCGGCAGCCGCCCGCAACAACCGCCCCAGGGAAGCCCGGGAGATCCTGCGACTCGGCCGCACGGCCGGTGTCGCGCTCGGCGCGGGGCAGGCGGTCGCCGTGTCGTCCTGGGGGCGCTTCGACTGGCGCACCGTCGCCTTCCAGGGCATCGAGAACCAGCTCGTGGCGGAGAAGCCGGACCGCGTGCTGCGGCTGTCCGAACGGATGCCGCCCCCGACGGGCAAGAAGGGGCGGCTCTTCATGCGGCGGCATCTGCTCGACGTCGCGCAGGCCCACGTGATGCTGCGGAAGAGCGACGAGGCGACGGACATCCTGTGGTCCCTCTGGCACGAGACGCCGGAGTGGCTGCGTCACCAGCGGATGGCCAGGGAGACGTTCCAGGACGCCCTCGGCAAGAGCAAGCGGCGCCGCCTGACAGCGAAGCAACGGGACTTGGCCGGCTTCTTCCACCCCCATGGGTAGGTACATGTTCCATGCCCTGAACGGAGGCACCAGATGCCCGAGACCGCCGACACCGCACCGGTACCGCAGCTCACCTTCGGCCAGCGTGTCCAGCGGGCCCGCACCCGTGCGGGCAGGACGCGCGCCTACGTGGCGGACGTGATGGGCCACTCCGTGGAATGGGTGAAAGCCGTCGAGAAGGGCGCCATCGGCATGCCGCGCCTGCCCAAGCTGGTGCGGCTCGCACGGGTTCTCGGCGTCGAGGACCTCACCGAACTCACCGGGGACGACCGCATCGCGGCCGCCACCTACACCAAGGCGGAGCACCGGCAACTCCCGCTCATCAAGCAGGCACTGAACAGCTACCGGCTCGCCCCCGACGACCGGCGGCCCGAGCCCGCCGAGGTGCTGGCCGCGAGGCTGCGCCAGGCATGGAAGCTGTGGCACGCCCGGGACCGCCGGGCGGGACAGCGGGGCGCGACCGAGGGCAACCGCACCCGCATCGCGCGGCTCCTGCCCGCGCTGCTCGACGACACCCGGTACGCCGCCCGGGTGCTGGAGGGCGCCGAGCGCCGCCGTGCCCTCGTGGCGCAGGCCGAGGCCTACCACCTCGCTCAACTGTTCCTCAGCTTCCAGCCCGCCCCCGATCTCGTCGCGCTCACCGGGGACCGGGCCATGACCGCCGCGCAGGAGGCGGACAGCCCGCGCGCGATCGCCTCCGCCGCCTGGTACGTCAACCACGTCCACCGCGACGCCGGTGAAGCCGCGGAGGCCCGGGTCGACCTGGCCGAACAGGCGGCCGCGCTGCTGCCCGGCACGGAGGACCCCGAGCACATCGCCCGGCGGGGGCTGCTGCACCTCGCCGTCGCCCTGTCGTACGCCAAGACCGGGCAGGCGGGGGACGCCTGGCGGTACTGGGACAAGGCCGACGACGCGGCACGCCGGCTCGGCGAGGACTACGCCCACCCCTGGCTCATGTTCGGGCGAGGCGTCGTCGACGGCTACGCCATCACCATGCACAACGACCTGGTGCAGCCCGCCAGAGCGCTGGAGGTCGCCGCGAGCCTCGACCTCGACAAGATCCCGTCGGCGACGCGCCGGTCCTACCACCTCATCGAGACGGCCCGCGCGCACCACATGCTCGACGAGGGCGCCGCCGCCGTGAGCTACCTGCACCGCGCTTTCCGGGAGTCCCCGGAGACGATCCAGTACAACCTGCACACCCGCAGCACACTGCCCGAACTGGCGAGGACGGGCCCGCGGATGGTGCGCGAGGACGCGGCCGACCTGGCCAGGGAGCTCGGCGTGCCCCTGTGAGGTGATCGATGGACGGGTAGGGAACCTACCCCCTCGCCCAGGGGTAGGTCTCCTACCCCCGCCCCGTCGCTGTCCGCCCTACGGTCGCCGTTGTGAGGAAACAGCACCGTGACCGTGAGGGCAGCCGGATGACCACAGCGGAGAACAGAAGGCTGATCGCCGACTGGCTGGCGCACGCCGACCCGGACCCCGAGAACGCCTGGGCGCAGTGGGAGAGGTGCGGCGTCGCCCTGATCCCGCTCGGGCGTCGCTTCGACGCGGTGCGCGTTCCGGCTGAGCGGATGCACGCCGCGGCGGGCAGTGAGCAGCCGCGGACGGTGGCCGACGCGCTGGGGGACTGGCTCGCGGGGCCCGTGCTTCGAGATCTGCGGAGCGGTCTCGGTCCCTACTACGTGCTCGTCGGGCCGGGCGTCGAGTGGGACGGGCCGGAGGAGCGGCTCTCCACGGACACCTACCTCGGCGTTCCCCGCCCCGGCCACCCGACCATGCTCACCCGCTGGGTCGTCGAGCCCCGGACGCCCGGGGGCCTGTGCGACGCCCGGCACCTGCGCGCGCTGCTCCGCACGGCGGACCCGCTGCGGGCGGTGGTGCCGTGACGTCCGCCGACCCGGCCTCGCTGGAGCGGCGCGCCGAAGCCGCGTACCTGGTCTACCTGGAGCACCTGCGGACCTGCCCGCGCTGCGCCCTGGGCTGGAAGGAGCGGTGCCGCGGCGCCTTCTACCTGCGCAGGGGCCTACGCGACGCCAGGCAGGACGTGCTGTGGGCGGAGCTGCCGCCGCCGCGGCCGAGGCGGCGGCGCTGGTGAACCGGGCGCACCTCTACGGTTCCGCGGACTCCAGCCGTGCGAGCGCGTCCGACAGCTCCTCCAGGGCCTGGGCGGCGCGGGCGAACCGCTCCTCGCCGAGGGTGTCCCGCAGTCGCGCCGCGAGCTCCGCGTGGCCCGGCCGGATCCGTTCGACGGCCGCGCGCCCGGCCTCGGTGGGCCGCAGCAGCTTGGCCCGGCGGTGCGCCGGGTTCGGCTCGTACGCGGCGAGGCCCCGCTCCACCAGCAGGTCGGCGACGCGCTGCACGCTCTGCCGGGTGATGCCCATGGCGCGGGCGACGCCGGCCACGGGCAGCGGCTCGCGCAGGACGGCGCCGAGCACCTGCCACCAGGCGGCGGTGAGCCCGGCGGGCCTGGCCAGCTCCTCGGATACCGCGAGGAACTGGCCGTTGAGCCGGAAGACACCGAGCGCGGTGCGGCTGAGCAACTCCTGGGCGGCGCGGACACTCGGCTCGGGCCCGGCAGCGGGCTCCTGTTCCGTGGTGCGGGCGCCGTTCGTCGTGGGGCTCATGCGTTCAGCGTCTCGTACGCGGCCGGGTCCGAGTCGTGGAACAGCCGGTACCAGGCGTCGAGCCGCTCGCCCTCGAAGGCGCCCATCCGCTTGAGGACCTCGCGCGCGAACGCGACCGGCTCGGTGGGGCCCGCCGTGATCAGGTCCCCGTCCGTGACGGCGTCGGATTCGACGTATCGCGCCGCGCCCCCGTACCCCGTCGCGTCCAGGTACATCGGTACGGCGCTGGTGTGGGCGCGGTCGTCGAGCAGCCCCTCGCGGGCGAGGCCCGCCGTGGCGCCGCAGATCGCGGCCACGGGCACGCCCGCGTCGAGGAAGGCGCGGGCGGCGCGGGCGAACGGCGCGAGGCTCCGACCGGTGTCCCACAGGTCGGCACCCGGCAGGATCAGCAGCTCGCTGTCCTCGGGGCGCAGCGCGTCGAGCGTGAGGTCGGGCTGGACGCGGACGCCGCCGACGCTGGTGACCGGGTCGGCGGTGAGGGCGACGGTGCGCACGGTGTGGCCGGTGCGGGCGAGGTACGCGGTCGCGTACCCGGTCTCCCAGTCGGCGAGCGTGTCGTAGACGGCGAGGTGGACGGCCTTGCTCATGAGGACCTCCGGGAGCCGGTGCCGCCCCGGGCGGCCCGGGGCTGATGTAAGCATGCTGTCAATACGACAGTGTGTTGTCAATGCTTGCGAGCGGGCGGTGAGCGCCGGGCGGCGGAGGGCGGCTGTCCCACCCGGGCGGGCCCGGGGGCTTTAACGCGCACGGGAAGTCCCCTTAACCCCCGCCTCCCTAGCGTCCGGGCCATGGACCTTCAGACCCTCGCCGCCCACCTGGGGCTCGACCTCGCGGCCGTCGCGCTGCTGACCTTCGCCGTGTTCTATCCGCGCCACCGCAGGCGCGAGCTGGTGCCCGCGTACCTGGCCCTGAACGTCGCCCTGTTCTCCGTCGTCGCGGCCCTCTCGGAGGCGAAGGGCGGCGGCCTCGCGCTCGGGTTCGGGCTGTTCGGGGTGCTGTCGATCGTGCGGCTCCGCTCCGACGCGGTGCGCCACCAGGAGGTCGCGTACTACTTCACGACGCTCGTCCTGGGGCTCCTGTGCGGGCTCCCCGGCCTGTCGCTGCCGATGGCGGGGGGCCTCGCGGCCGTGCTGCTGCTGGTGATGTACGTGGCCGACCACCCGCGCCTGTACGCCCGCGACCGCCGCGCCGTCGTGACCCTCGACGCCGTGTACCGCGAGGAGGGCGCCCTGTGCGCCGAACTGCGGCACCGGCTCGGCGAGCCGCTCGGCTGGACCGTGCACGAGGTGGACTACGTACGCGACCTCATGGTCCTGGAAGTCCGCTTCCGGCAGCCGGAACCCGTGCGGCCGTCCCGGTCGTTCGTACGGAAGACGTCACGACCGGCCCCACGCCTCAGCAAGGAGCTCGCGTGAACCCTGCCCTGCGTGCCCTCAGCCGCGCCGCGCTCGCCGCCCACCCCGTCTCGCTCGCCGAGCTGAACGCCCGCGCGGAGCTGCTCGCCCGCTACGACCACAGCTACCTGGTGCCCGTCGAGGTCTTCGAGGACTTCGCCGCGCTGCTCACCGACCCGCGCCGCCGCGGCGGCCCGTTCCGCGCCCTGAGCATCAACGGCCGCCGCAGCTTCGGCTACGTATCGACGTACTACGACACCCCGGACCTCGGCACGTTCCACGACCACCGCCAGGGCCGCAGGCTGCGCTACCGCATCCGGGAGCGGGTCTACCAGGACAGCGGGGAGCGGCAGTTCGAGGTCAAGCTGAAGACCGGGCGCGGCGAGACCGTCAAGCACCGCCAGCGCATGCGGGGCGAGGAGCACGCGCTGGACGGCGCCCGGCGCGGCTTCCTGGCCGGGGTGCTGCGCGGCGCGTACGGCATCGAGGCGCCGCGAGCGCTGCGGCCCTCGCTGGTCACCGACTACCGCCGCGCGACGTTCGTGGCCGACGGCCAGCGGATCACCTGCGACGCCGCGCTCGTCGTACGGGACGTGGCGACGGGCCGGACGGCGGCGGCCGACAGCGGACTCGTCCTGGTCGAGACGAAGACGCGCGGCAAGCTCACGGAGGCGGACCGCGTCCTGCACCGGTACGGGCTGCGGGCCGCGGAGTTCACCAAGTACTGCGGCGGCCTCGCGGCCGTGCGGCCGGAGCTGGGGGTCAACCGGTGGGCGCGGGCGGTACGGGTCGCGTTCCCGCGGGTCACGGGCCCGGCTCCAGGCGGGGAAACGTGAGGACGACCCGGGTCGGACCGTGCTCCACGGCGAAGGTGCCGCCCGCGTCCTCGGCCGTACGCCGGGCGATGTCCAGGCCGAGCCCGGTGGAGCCGCCGCCGCTGGCGCCCCGGGCGGTGGCGGTCGCCGGGTCCGGGGCGGGGAATCCGGGCCCGTCGTCGGTGACGGTCAGCCGGGCGTGCCCGCCGGGCCCGGGAGCGGTGTCGACGGTGACGCGGTAGGAGGTGCCCTGGGGCGTGTGGTCGAGGACGTTGCCGATCAACGCGTCCAGGCAGGCGCCGAGTTCGTCGTACGGGACGGGCACCGGGACGGGTACGGGCGCGGGCCCGGGGTGGCCGGGGGTGACGGCCTCGCTGCGGCGCCCCTGGTCCTCGGCCAGCGGCAGCCAGAACGCGGCGCGTTCGCGGGCGACGGCCGCCAGGTCCGCGGCCGGGGAGGCGCTCAGCGGCCGGCGCGCCTTGCGGATCACGTCGTCGACGCTGCGCTCCAGCGCGTCCACGTCCGCGGCGATGCGCCGCGCCTCCTCCGGGTCGCGCAGGGTCTCGGCGTCCAGGCGCAGGGCGGCCACCGGGGTGCGCAGCCGGTGGGCGAGGTCGGCGGCGTTCTCGCGGGCGGTGACGCGTTCGGCGGTGAGCAGGTCGTCGATGCGGGCGGCGAGCCGGTTCAGCTCGGCGGCGACGAGGCGGAGCTCCGGGGGCCCGTCCGGGGCGGCGCGGGCCGACAGGTCCCCGGCGGCGAGCCGGTCGGCGGTGCGGGCCAGGCTCCGCGTGGCGCCCACGAGGCGGGCCCCGAGCCGGTCGGCGAGCAGCAGCCCGAGGAGGACGAGCCCGACGCCGATGCCGGCGAGCACGAGCCAGGAGGCGAGCGTACCGGCGTACAACTGCCGGTCGGTGAGCGTCACTTGCACCACCGCCGTGCCGTCGGCGGCGCCGTGGACGGGGACGAGGACCTGCCGCCCGCCGGAGGAGGGCTCGTAGGTGAAGGCCCGCCCGGTGCGGGCGAGCCGCACGGCGTCGGTGACGGCGGCGGGCCCCGGCCCGAGGGCGGTCCCGTCGCCCAGGACCAGCGACGCCCGGGGCAGCCCGGGCCCGTTGACGCTCTCGACGGTCTGCTCGGCGGTGGCCCGCTCCTTCCTGGAGGCCAGCGCGGGCCCGATGGCGTGGGCCACCCACTGGGCGCGCGCGGTGGCCTCGGCGGTGGCGCGGTCGGCGGCGTGGCTGCGGGTGAGCAGGGTGAGCGGGACGAGCAGCGCGGTGAGGACGAGGGCGGTGGTGGCGGCGGTGAGGAGCAGGAGGCGGCGGCGCACGGGGTCCGCCCGTCAATGCCGCTCGGGCGCGGGCTGCTCGGGCTGCTCGGGCGCGTGCCGTTCGGGCTGCTCGGGTCGTTCGGATTGCTCGGGCCGCTCAGGGGGAGCGGGTGGTTCGCCGGGGGTAGCGGAATCGGCGGTCCCTGCGCGGGCGGTGGCGGTGGCGGTGGCGGTGGGGGCAGGGGGTGCGTCCGGGGCGGCGAGTTTGACGCCCACCGTGCGGACGGTGTGGAGGTAGCGCGGGGCCTGGGCGGTCTCGCCCAGTTTCCGGCGCAGCCAGGACAGATGGACGTCGACCGTCTTGTCGGCGCCGCCGAGCGGCTGGTGCCAGACCTCGGCGAGGAGCTCGCGCCGCGACACCACCTGGCCCGCGCGCCGGGCCAGGTGGGCGAGCAGGTCGAACTCGCGCGGGGTGAGGTCGACGGCGGCGCCGTCCAGCGTCACCTCGCGGGCGGCGGGGTCCACGGTGAGCCCGCCCACGCGCAGCGGCTCCTCGGCCGCAGCCGCGCCGAGGCGGCGCAGGACCGCCTTCACGCGGGCGTCCAACTGGGCCGCCCCGAACGGCTTCACGATGTAGTCGTCCGCCCCGTCGCCCAGGGCCGCCACCATCTCCGGCTCCTCGTCGCGCGCGGTCGCGACGATGACCGGTACGTCGCTGACGGCCCGCAGCATCCGCAACACCTGGGCCCCGTCCACGTCCGGCAGCCCCAGGTCCAGGACGACGAGGTCCGGCCGCCGCGTGACGGCCGCGTCGAGCCCCGCCATGCCGGTGGGCGCCGTCGCGACGGCGTGCCCCTTGTCCCGCAGGGCCCGCAGCAGGGCACCGCGCAACTGGGGATCGTCCTCCACGACGAGAAGATGGGCCATGGGGCCACGGTAGCCAGGGGTTCGCGCGGACTTCACTCCTGGTTCACGCCGGGACCAGGTCCTTGCGGAGCTTTAACCGGGGCCTTAACCGGACGTTAGGGAAGGCCCGGAGAGGGTGGGGACCGGAGCGGCCTGAACGGCTCGAACGGCTGGAACGGCTGGAACGGCTCGAACGGCTCGAACGGCTCGAACGGCGAAGGGTGGGACGGGTGTCATGAGGCCAGGCGCCGCGGGCAAGTGGTGGAGCGGCAAGAGGTGGGGAGCCGCGGGGACGGCCGCGTGGGTCGCCGTGGGCACGGCGGCCGGGGCGCTGGGCGCGTGGCAGCTCGCCAGTGCGGACAGCGGGGGCACGGCGCACAGCCGCCCGCTGGACGAGGGGGCGGTGCGCAGGGCGCTGGCCGCCGAGCCCACCCGGACAGCCCCGCCGCCCACCCGGACAGCCCCGCCGCCCGCACGGTCGGCCGGACCGACGACGCCACCGGGGGCCGGGCCCACACGGACGTCTCCGCCCCCGGCGCGGTCCGCCACACCGGGGCCCTCGGCGACACCGGGCCCGCAGCACGGCACGACCCGGCCGACGCACCCGCCCACTCCTCCGCCGGCCGCGCGCTCCACGGTCCGCTTCACCGGGGGCACGGCGACGGTGGAGTGCCGCCCGGACGGGACGGCGTACCTGGTCTCCTGGAGCCCGGCGGACGGCTACCACTTCGACGAGGACGTCGTACGGGGCCCGGGGCGCGTGGTCCGCCTGGAGGCGGAGCCGAGCGACGAGGCGGCGGCGGACGACGACCTGTCGTACGCCATCACCTGCGACCCCACCGGCCCCCGGGCCCGCCCCGCCCCGGACGACTGACCCCACTGCATGCACCCTCCTGCCTCCGCTGGAGCCGGGCCGGGCACCTGTTCCTCCTCTGGGTAGAGCGTTCGTTCTACGCGTGAGGTACATGGTCCGGCCTGGCGGCCGGCGCCGGGCCGACCGGGCACGGCGGGGACGGGTGGACGCACTTCGCGAAGGACCGCTGGGCGGCGGGCCCGACAGGTTGTCGGGTTATGCGGCGGTCGCCAGACATCCCGCCCATGCCCCGCCCGCACCACCGCCGCCTACCCTCGCCCCCATGACCCCTCTGACCCCTCAGTCCGACCCCCGGCCCCACCTCCGGCGGGGGCCTCAGCCCGACCCCGAGCTCGGCGCCGCGGTCGCCGCGATCGACCGCGCGCACGTCTTCCACTCCTGGTCGGCGCAGGAGCTGATCACGCCGCTCGCGGTGGCCGGCGCCGACGGCTCGTACTTCTGGGACTACGAGGGCAACCGCTACCTCGACCTCACCAGCGGCCTCGTCTACACGAACATCGGCTACCAGCACCCCAAGGTCGTCGCCGCGATCCAGGAGCAGGCCGCGAGCCTCGCCACGTTCGCGCCGGCGTTCGCGATCGAGGCGCGTTCGGAGGCGGCCCGGCTCATCGCCGAGCGCACCCCGGGCGACCTGGACAAGATCTTCTTCACCAACGGCGGCGCCGAGGCCGTCGAGAACGCCACCCGCATGGCCCGGCTGCACACGGGCCGTCCCAAGGTGCTCGCCGCGTACCGCTCGTACCACGGCGCCACCGCCGCCGCGATCAACCTCACCGGCGACCCGCGCCGCTGGCCGAACGACAGCGGTTCGGCGGGGGTCGTGCACTTCTGGGCGCCGTTCCTGTACCGGTCGCCGTTCTACTCCGAGAACGAGACCCAGGAGTGCGAGCGCGCCCTCCAACACCTGGAGGACACCATCGCCTTCGAGGGCCCGGCAACGATCGCCGCGGTCATCCTGGAGACGGTCCCCGGCACGGCCGGGATCATGCCGCCGCCGCCCGGCTACCTCGCGGGCGTCCACGAGCTGTGCGACCGGCACGGCATCGTCCTCATCCTGGACGAGGTGATGGCGGGCTTCGGCCGTACCGGCAAGTGGTTCGCCGTGGACCACTACGACGGCGTCGTACCGGACCTGCTGACCTTCGCCAAGGGCGTCAACTCCGGGTACGTGCCGCTCGGCGGCGTCGCCATCTCCGGCGCCATAGCCGAGACCTTCGCCCGGCGGCCCTACCCGGGCGGCCTCACCTACTCCGGCCACCCGCTGGCCTGCGCCGCCGCCGTCGCCACCATCAACGTCATGGAGGACGAGGGGGTCGTCGAGAACGCGGCGCGGATCGGCGCCGAGGTCGTCGGCCCCGGCCTGCGCGAGCTGGCCGAGCACCACCCGAGCGTGGGCGAGGTGCGGGGGCTCGGCATGTTCTGGGCCCTGGAACTGGTACGCGACCGCGAGACGCGCGAGCCGCTCGTCCCCTACAACGCGACCGGGGAGGCCAACGCGCCCATGGCCGCGTTCGCCGCTGCCGCGAAGGCGAACGGGGTGTGGCCGTTCGTGAACATGAACCGTACGCATGTGGTGCCCGCGTGCACGGTGACGGAGTCCGAGGCGAAGGCTGGCCTCGCGGCCCTGGACCGAGCCCTGGACGCGGCCGACGCCCACACCGCATAACCCCACCCCCAGGGCCCCACCCCCCGGGGCCCCCGGGGGCCCCACCCCGCAGGCCCGCACCCCGCAGGCCCGCGCCCTGCGGAGCCTCACCACCCGCCCGCCCGCGACTCCGCGGCCCGCCGGCCCGGCCCCGACGCGCAGCACTGCCCCGCCGCCGTCGGGGCCTTCTCCCACCCACCCGCCCATGACCACCCGGCTGCGTCGGTCCGGCCCCGACGCGCAGCACTGCCCCGCCGCCGTCGGGGCTTTCTCCCACCCGCCCGCCCATGACCACCCTGCTTCGCCGGCCCAGCCCCGACGCGGAGCGCTTCCCCGCCGTGGCCAGCCCTTTCCTTCCCACCCGCCCACCCGTGGCCACCCGGCTTTGTCGGTCCAGCCCTGACGCGCAGCACTGCCCCACCACCGGAGCTTTCTCCCACTTGCCCGCCCGTGACCACCTGGTGTCGTCGGTCCGGTCCCGGCGCGGAGCGCTGCTCTGCCGCCGTTGGGGCTTTCTCCCACCTGCCTGCCCGTGGCCACGCGGCTTTGTCGGTCCGGCCCCGACGTGAAGCCTGCTCCGCCGCCGGGGTCTTCTCCCACTCACCCACCCATGACCACCCGGCCCCGGCGCAGAGCGCTTCCCCGCCGTGGTCAGCCCCTTTCTTCCCGCCCGTGGCCACCCGGCCCCGTCGGCCCGTCCTCACCGCGGAGCGCCTCCTCCCCGTGGACGGGCCTTCCTTCCTCTGGCGTACCGACACCATCCGTGCCTTGCCCGTCCGGTCCCGGCGGGCAGTGCTGTGGTGGTCGTGCTCGGGTGTGCCTCCCGCCCGGTCGGCCGGGCCCTGGCGCGGAGCGCTGAGGCTGTTGCTCCCAGGCCCGGTCCGGTAGCCGAACCCCGCTTTCCACCTTGGCGGGGGCCGGTGGGCGGGGTCGGCCCTGCGGCAGCCCCAGCCCCAACCGATGCTCCGCTGCTCCCAGGCCTGCCTGCCCAGCAGGGTGGGGGCGGGTGGGTGGGACCAAGCCTGGACGAGGGCAGGGGGCGCGACGACAGCCCCACCCGCCCACGGCCGGGCGGCCCCGCGCCCCCCGGGGCGGAACCCCGACCGCGTAGTCTGACGTGCTCGTAAGCGACGACACCACCACGCGTCCGGCGAAGCCGCACACGACCACGCAGGGGGAGGCCACCAACCATGCCCGGAGCCGACGGCCCGGCCGTCATCCGCAGCACCCTGCGCCAGCAGATCGCCGACGCCCTGCGCGACGAGATTCTCGCGGGCCGCCTCGTGCCGGGCCAGGAGTTCACGGTGAAGGAGATAGCCGACCAGTACGGCGTCTCCGCGACCCCGGTCCGCGAGGCCCTGGTGAACCTCACCGCCCACGGCCTCCTGGACTCCGTGCAGCACCGCGGCTTCCGCGTGCACCAGCACTCGCTCGCCGACTACCGCGGCATGCTCCAGGCGCGCGGCCTCATAGCGGACGGCATCTTCCGCGAGCTGGCCACGGCGCCGGACCGGGAGCCCGTACCGCCGTCCGGCTTCGTGTCCGTGCGCCGCCGCGGCGAGGAGGCCTCCCGCGCGGCCGCCGCCGGCGACCTCACCGTCCTCATCGGCTACGACCTGCGCTTCTGGCGCGAGCTGAGCGCCCTCTTCGGCAACCCGTACCTGGCCGACTTCCTGCACCGCCTGCGCGTCCAGTCCTGGGTGTGCGCGGTCCCGCACCTGCGCCGCGAGGCCGAGCGCGCCGGCCACCTGCGCGGCCGCCTGTGGTCACGCCACACCGAACTGGTCGACGCCCTCGCACGCCACGACGCGTGTACGGCGCACACGATCGTCGCGGAGTACAACGCCCACTCCCTGCGGCTGGTGGAAGCGCTGGCGGCCGAGGACGCCGCCGAGGAACAGGACGTCCGGCACCTCAACCACGGCGAGAACCCCCACCCCACCCCCCAGCGAGCAGCCGAATGACCGGCGTGGACCTCAGCGTCGTCATCCCCGCCTACAACGAGGAACACCGCCTCGGCCCCACCCTGGAAGCCGTCCGCGCCTACCTCGACGCCCCGGGCGGGCCCCCGGCCTGGGAGCTGATCGTCGTCGACGACGGGTCCACCGACCGCACGGCGGACATCGCCGCCGAGGCCGCCGCCGCCGACCCCCGCGTCCAGCTCGTCCGCGGCGGCGCGAACCGCGGCAAGGGCCACGCCCTGCGCCAGGGCGTCCTCGCCTCCTACGGCCGCCGCGTCCTGGTCACGGACGCGGACCTCGCCGCGCCCATAGAGGAGCTGGAGGCCCTGGAGAAGGCGCTCGCCGAGGGCCACGCGGCGGCGGTCGGCTCCCGCGCCCGGCCCGGCGCGACGATCGGCGTGCACCAGCACCGGCTGCGCGAGCTGCTCGGCCGGGGCGGGAACTTCCTGATACGTACGGTCGCCGTCCCCGGGATCCGCGACACCCAGTGCGGGTTCAAGCTGTTCGACGGCGACCGCGCCCGCGCGGCGTTCGCCGCGTCCCGCCTGCGTGGCTGGGGCATAGACGTCGAGATACTGCACCACTTCCGGTCCCAGGGCTGGCCGGTCGCGGAGGTGCCGGTGCGCTGGTCGCACCAGGAGGGCTCGAAGGTGCGGCCCGCCGACTACGCCCGCGTCCTCGCCGAGCTGACCGCCCTGCGGGCCCGCGCGCTGCGCCCGGCCGACCTGCTCGTCGCGTTCCTCTTCCTGGCCGCCTCGACCGCCCTCTACGCGCGCCGCTGGATCTCACCGGACCACCGCTACCTGCCCCACGCCCTCCAGGACCAGAACCAGTGGGAGTGGTTCTTCGCCGTCACCGCCCGCAACGTCAGCCACTTCGACAACCCCCTGTTCACGACCCTCCAGAACGCGCCGGACGGCGTGAACCTCATGGCCAACACGGTCATGCTCGGCCTCTCCGTCCCCCTCGCCCCCGTGACCTGGGCGTTCGGACCGGCGGTCAGCCTGAACGTGGCGATGACGCTGGGCCTCGCCGCCACCGCGACCGCCTGGTACTGGCTGCTGCGCCGACGTCTCGTACGCCACCGGGGCGCCGCGGCGACCGGCGCGGCGCTCGCCGCCTTCGCGCCGCCGATGGTCAGCCACGCGCACGCGCACCCGAACTTCATCGTCCTGTTCATGATCCCGCTGATCGTCGACCGGGCGCTGCGGCTGTGCGAGGGCCGTCACGTCGTCCGGGACGGGGTGGTCCTCGGCCTGTTCGCGACGTACCAGATCTTCCTCGGCGAGGAGCCGCTGCTGCTCGCGGCCCTCGGCATGGTGCTGTTCACCGTCGCGTACGCGGTCGTACGACGGGACGTGGCGCGGGCCGCCTGGCGCCCCCTGACGCGGGGCGTCGGGATCGGACTCGGGGTGTGCCTGCCGCTGGTCGCGTTCCCCCTGTGGTGGCAGTTCTTCGGGCCGCAGAGCTACAAGAGCGTGCTGCACGGCGACGACGCGGGCAACAGCCCGCTCGCCCTGCTCTCCTTCGCCGAGCGCTCGCTGGCGGGCGACGCGGACACCGCCGCCGCGCTGTCGATGAACCCCACCGAGCAGAACGCCTTCTACGGCTGGCCGCTCGTCGTCCTCGCCCTGGCGGTCGTGGTGTGGCTGTGGCGGCGCCCGGTGGTGAAGGCCCTCGCGGTCACGGCGGTCGCGGCGGCGCTGCTCTCGCTGGGACCGAAGTTCCGCATTCCGCTGACGGACGTGGTGCTGCCGGGCCCATGGGCGCTCCTCGCCGACCGGCCGCTGTTCGAGTCCGTCATCGAGGGGCGCGTGGCGATGGTGTGCGCGCCGGTGCTCGGCATGCTGGTGGCCCTCGCGATCGAGCACCTGGTGACGGACGGACACCGGGTGACGCGGGAGGAGCGGGCGCCCGGCCGGACCGCGCCGGGCCGCGGTCGGCTCGTCGTACGGTACGCGGGCCTGGGCGCGGTCGCCGCGGCCCTGCTGCCCATCGTGCCGCTGCCGCTGAAGGCCGTGGACCGGATCGACGTCCCGGCGTTCGTCGCCGACGGCACCTGGCGGCGGTACGTGGACACGGCCGCGGGCGAGACCCTCGTCCCGGTGCCGCTCCCGGACCCCGGCTACGCGGAGGCGCTGCACTGGCAGACCACCGCCGGCCTGGGCTTCCGCCTCCCCGGCGGCTACTTCAACGGGCCCTGGGGCCCGGACCGGATCGGCATCTACGGCGCCCCGCCCCGCAACACCTCCACCCTCCTGCGCGACATCCGGGGCACCGGCCGTGCCGTGCGGGCCACGGACGCCTGGCGCCGGGCCGTCCGCGAGGACCTGCGGTTCTGGAACGCGGGCGTCGTCGTCCTGGCCCCGCAGCCCGCCGACGCGGCGCTGCGCACGACCCTGGACGATCTCCTTGAACAGCGCGGAAAGTGGGTAGACGGGGTGTGGATCTGGGACGTACGAGGGGGAGCCTGAGCGGCGCGGCTGCCACTACGCTGCGGGAACAACACGCACCGTAGCGGGCGCGTGCGCCGTCGCACGCGCCCCCGACAACGCAACCCGACGCCCCTACCGACCCGCTCGATCCAACCCCCCACCCGACCCCGTCCGAACCCGCGTCGTCCGACGTTCGACGTTCTGACCCGAGGAGCATTTCTTGGCCTGCGACTTGTGGCTCGTCCCGCTTGTCGACGTGCTGTGCCACAGCCCCGACAACCCCTTCGCCGAGGAACTCGCCACGTACGACAAGGCGCTGACCGAGGCGGGACTGCCGCCGGTCCCCGTCTACGCGTACATGCCCGGCCTCTCCGGTGACGTGGCGCCCGTCGCGGGGTTCGACTACGACGCGCTGCACTTCCTGCGGCGCGCGTACCTGCTGCGCGTCTGCGGCCTGGAGGTCACGCCGGTGGACGAGCTGGGCGGGGACTACGAACAGCTCCTGGAGATGTTCGACGCGACGGCCCAGCAGTCGCACCTGGTGTGGCACTACGACCACGCGGGGGCGTACGTGCCCGTGGACTTCCCGGCACCGCTCGCCAACGACGAGCTGCTCGCGGGCGGGGGCCCGCTGGGCTCCTCGCAGGCGCTTCTGCGGGAGCTGGAGTTCGTGGCCCCGGCCATCGGCATAGACCCCGCGAATCCGCCCCAGCCCCCCGCGCCGCCCCAGTCCCCCACGACCCTGGAGGAACCGGCCCCGCCGCCCCCGCACGACGCCAGCCCGTACGCCCGCGAGCGCCACGTCTGGCTCGGCCTCCACGCAGCCACCACCCGAAGCCTCGCCCAAGGCTCAATGATCATCTACAGCTGACCAACCGTCCCCTCCCGGCCGGGCCCCACCCGCCCGGTGGCGCACACCCGCCCCACCCGCTGTGGGCACCCGCCCCACCCCGCTGTGGGCACCCGCCTCACCCGCTGTGGGCACGCCCCCCTCCGCTGGGGGCACGCCCCCCCGCTGTGGGCACGCCCCCCTCGCTGTGGGCAATCGTCCCGCAGGGCGGGACGGGTGGGCACAGCACCTAGGTGCCGCCCAGCCGTAAAACCAGGCCGCCAAGGCGCCGCCCAGCGGCAAACAGAGGCAGCACAAACCCAAGCCAGGCCCGAAACCTCACCGAGGCTCAGGAGGCCGCTGCCGAGGCATATTGGGCCGCGCCCCGGGCGGCAGGGGAAACCGCCCAGGGACAACCCCGGGCTCCCGGCCGGGGGCAGGACAGCCCCCCGCCCCCCCCCCCTGCACAGCCAGCGCAGCGCCCCGCGCACGGAACTCCACCATCCAGTCCACCGTCTCCGCCCGCACCAGCTCCGTCACGTCCTCGGAAAACCTCCGCAGCACCCCCAGACACCGCTCCGCCGCCTCACTGGCGGTCCCCTCCGTCGGCCCCAGCACCTCCCGCACGCTCTCCGACGCCCAGTCGAACTGCAGCGCCTGCAGCCGCCGCTGCACGGCCTGCGCGGTGGCCACGTCCCGCATCCACCCGGACGTGAACCCGAAGTACCGGTCGCACCCCACGCACGCCACCCCGGCGAGCAGCGAGACGAACCCCCAGCTGGCCCCGCCCGTCACCGCCCCCGCGAGGTCGAGCAGCGGCAGCGTCCCGCCGCCGAGGGCGCCGAGCGCCGCGCCGCACCGCAGCAGCCGGGCCCCGCGCCGCTTGCGGACGCGGTCGCGCAAATACCACGCCGCGGTGTCGAGCGCACCCCGCTCCACCCACCGGTACAGCTCGTCGAGGCGCGCGGCGGGATCGCCCCAGTCGCCCGTGGGGAACACCCGCGGGCCCAGCTCGCCGCCGGCTCCGTCACTCGCCGTACACGGTGTGCCCGATGCCCCCGCCCCGGCCTCCTGCCCCTCATGGGGCACCCCCTCAGGCTGCATATCCGGCTGGTGGTGGCTCACCCGGCACTCCCTCGGCTTCCGCATAAGTCCCGCATAAGTGACGCAACGTAATGGACGGTGCCTCTGTGCGGCGTCCAGTCCTACCGCCCAATGGGTGGGTATGCGGTCGTTTTCACGGCTTTGCCGCCTGGAAGGGTCTCTTGATCGGGTATAGGAGCGCCGCGTTTCTCACCCGAAAGAGTGCCCTCGGGAGTGCCGGGGCGCGGGCACCCGCGACCACGTAGGCTCGTGGCAGGCGTCAACCCGCCCGCAAGCACGTCGTACGTACGCACTCGACCGACACACCAGGAGCTGATCGTGATCCCCGGTGGTGGACAGCCCAACATGCAGCAGTTGCTCCAGCAGGCCCAGAAGATGCAGCAGGACCTCGCGAAGGCGCAGGAGGAGCTGGCGCAGACCGAGGTCGACGGCCAGGCGGGCGGCGGCCTCGTCAAGGCGACGGTCACCGGTTCCGGTGAGCTGCGTGCCCTGGTGATCGACCCCAAGGCGGTCGACCCCGAGGACACGGAGACCCTCGCGGACCTGGTCGTGGCCGCCGTGCACGCGGCGAACGAGAACGCCCAGGCGCTCCAGCAGCAGAAGCTCGGCCCGCTCGCGCAGGGCCTGGGCGGCGGCGGCATCCCCGGCCTGCCGTTCTGACCGTCCCCGGCTGAGCGGCCCCCGGGCCGGCCGTCCCCGGTTCCCCGTCCCGGCCGTTACCTTCAAAGTCGGCCGACGGCCAACTACGGTACGTGTCATAGCCCCCCGACCCCCGAACACTGACCCCGGCGGACCGGATCACCAGGAGACTGGGACTCCCGAGGACGACCGGGACACCGGTCCCCAAAAGCCCGGGACCCCGGAGAGAACCCGCGGAAAGGCAGTCCGTTGTACGAAGGCGTGGTCCAGGACCTCATCGACGAGCTGGGCAGGCTGCCCGGCGTCGGTCCCAAGAGCGCGCAGCGGATCGCCTTCCACATCCTCCAGGCGGAGCCGACGGACGTGCGCCGTCTCGCGCACGCCCTGCTGGAGGTGAAGGAGAAGGTCCGCTTCTGCGCGACGTGCGGCAACGTCGCGCAGGAGGAGCTGTGCAACATCTGCCGTGACGCCCGCCGCGACCCCTCGGTCATCTGTGTGGTCGAGGAGCCCAAGGACGTCGTGGCGATCGAGCGGACCCGCGAGTTCCGGGGCCGGTACCACGTGCTCGGCGGGGCGATCAGCCCCATCGAGGGCGTCGGCCCGGATGATCTGCGCATACGGGAGCTGCTCGCGCGCCTCGCCGACGGCACGGTCACGGAGCTGATCCTCGCCACGGACCCGAACCTGGAGGGCGAGGCGACGGCGACGTACCTGGCGCGCATGATCAAGCCGATGGGCCTGAAGGTCACCCGGCTGGCCAGCGGACTCCCTGTCGGGGGAGATCTGGAATACGCGGACGAGGTCACCCTGGGCCGCGCTTTCGAGGGGAGACGACTCCTAGATGTCTAAGTCAGCGATGTCTAAGTCACCTGAGCCGAAGCCGAAGCCGACGTCGTCGCCGGGCTCCGCCGGGGGCGCCGGGCCCGAGCCCAAGACGCTGGTGCACGCCGCGTCGCAGGACCCGGACGACTTCGCGGTGCAGATCTCCGACCAGGTCGAGAGCTTCATCGTGGCCGTCACGGAGGTCGCGCGGGGCGCCGAGCCCGACTCGGCGGTGCCCTTCCTGCTCCTTGAGGTCTCCCAGCTCCTCCTCGCGGGCGGCCGTCTCGGGGCCCACGAGGACATCGTCCCCGACGAGCGCTACGAGCCCGACCTCGGGCCGGAGGGCGACGTGGACGAGCTGCGCGAGCGCCTGGCCGTCCTCCTGGACCCGATCGACGTGTACTCCGAGGTCTTCGACCCTTACGAGCCCCGCAAGGCCCCGGTCGCCTGCCGCATCTCCGACGACCTCGCCGACGTCGTCACGGACCTGCGCCACGGCCTGGCCCACTACCGCGCGGGCCGCACCACCGAGGCCCTGTGGTGGTGGCAGTTCTCCTACTTCTCCAACTGGGGCTCCACGGCGTCCGCCGCCCTGCGCGCCCTCCAGTCGCTGGTCGCCCACGTCCGGCTG
The DNA here is from genome assembly GCF_030010595.1 of Streptomyces sp. CC224B. Taxonomy (NCBI): domain Bacteria; kingdom Bacillati; phylum Actinomycetota; class Actinomycetes; order Kitasatosporales; family Streptomycetaceae; genus Streptomyces; species Streptomyces sp. CC224B. Next base: position 73,248 of record NZ_JASCXL010000002.1, read on the forward strand.
AACCAGCCCCTTGAGGACCTCGACGGCCTGGACACCGACCAGGACCTCACCGACGAGACCCTCGAAGAGGCCGCCGGCCGGGTCATGGCCGAGGAGATCGCGGGCCCGCTGGGGCTGCGCCCCGTGCAGTAGCGGTGGTCCGGCCCCCGGTGGCTGCCGGGGACCGGACCCACCGGTGTCAGGCCTGGGCCCGGTGGATCTTCCAGTCGGCGACGTCGGAGCTGCGGTTGTAGTAGGCGTTGGTGCACAGGTCGTACTTGGCGCCGCTCGCCGAGCTGGTGTGGTTGGTCTCCAGGAAGCCGCCGTTGTCGCCGTAGGTGTTCCACAGGTGGACGACGTCGCCCGGCCGGACGGTGCCGTCGGCGGGGCTGGAGGTCCTGGCGAAGATCCGCCACCGCCCGGTGCCGGCCGCGCGGTCCCTGCCCTGCGAGGTGGACACGTCGTACTTGGCGCCCGCGGCCTTCTGGCTGTCGGAGGCGTGCCCGTTGGTGTCGAGGTAGCCGCCGTCGCCGCCGTAGAGGTTGCGCAGGTACACCAGGTCACCGCTGACGACGGGCTGGCCGGCGGCCTTGCCGGAGGCGGAGAGGATCTCCCAGGTCCCGGTCCCCTTGCCGCGCGCGGGGCTGTCGGCGGTGGAGACCTGGTACTTGGCTCCCGAGGCACCGCTGTGCCCGTTGGTGTCGAGGTAGCCGCCCTGCCAGCCGTTGTAGCCGTTCTGCAGGTGGATCTGTTCGCCGTACTTGAGCTCGTTCGCCATCGGAGTTCCCCTCGGTCGACGACTCGGCATGCGCACGCCCCCGCCGGACCGTGCCGCTGCACGGCCGTCGGCGGGGGTGCGACAAGCCTCCCAAGACCGCACCCAGTGGGGACTTGTTTCGCAGAATCGTCCTAAAGCAGACCAATTCGCTTTCGGCCACGTCCCAGCCGCCCAGCGCCGCCCGCAGTCCGCGCGGATCCACGAACGGGGCCGCCGGCGTCGGCTCGCTGTACCAGCGCAGCGGCCGACGAAACAACTCGAAGTGCCCCGCCGGGCCCCGGCTGTTCGTCTCCGGGCGCGCCTGGAGCGCCTTTGTCTCCGCAGTGGGGCCCGAGGCTTGACCGGAGCCCTTCACCGCACCTCCGGCTCGAACGCCTGGGCGACGGCGAGGCTGTCCTCGTAGACGTGGTGCCGGGTGACCAGGCCGTCTTCAACGGTGAGGTGCAGGGCGAACCGCGCCCGATACGCCCGCCCGGTGGGCCGGGCGGTCTGGCGGATCTCGCCCAGCACGACCGCGTCGTTCCCGTCGATGAGGATGCGCTCGACCTCGGTCGCCACCTGCTCCGGCACGTGGTGCTCGGCCAGCTCGCGGTAGTGGGCGGCCGCGTCGGCCCGGGTCGACCGGTGACGGATCCACGGCGTGGCGGCACGGCCGTGCTCGGCCTCCGGCCAGCCCAGCTTCCAGTCGCCCTGCTCGGCGTACAGCTCGGCGACGCGCTCGGGGTCGCCCTCACCGATCCTGCGCAGCAGCTCTTCCACCACGGTGCGCGTGTTCGTAGGTGCGGCTGTGGACATGGCAGACCCCTCCGTCCTGGCCCGCGTCCTGCCGACGCGGAGAGATCGCCGATCCTGCCGACACGGGCAGGCCGGAGGCCATTACCTCTGAAGTAATGCGAGCCCGTCACCAGGGGCGACTTCCGCACCAGGGCCCTGGTTCACCGAGTCGAAGGCGACGAAGCCGTGAGCGCGGGGCCGCTGCGGTGCACGCCGTAGCGGGCTCTGTTCCATGCCACGTGCTCGGCGCTCATCGACGAAGAGATGGCGTACACATCACCGATGCGTTCGCCGCGGCGCCGGCGCTCCCCTTCTTCATGCGCCCGGAACGCCAGGACGGACACCTCGGAAGCAGGCTGCCAGTGCAGGGAGAAGGCCGGGGCGTTGGCGTCCGGGACGTGCTCCATGCGCACACCGCGCTTCGCCAGCAGCCGCTCCAGTCTGTCGAAGCGGAGGTGGCGGCCGAAGCGGCCGTACTGCTCGCGCAGCGCCCTGTTGGCGATGCCGCCACCTCCGTACGAGAGCCGATGCACGTGCAGGGTGAAGTGGTGGCCCACCCAGGGGTGGCCGGGCGATTCCCGGCCCCAGAAGAACTCGACCATTCCGTAGTCGCGCCACATGCTGTGGGCGTCGAAGGAGTTCTCGGCGAAGTCGGAGCCCAGGATCGCGGTGACCTGCTCGGGACTGTCCGTAGGCCTGGCGCCGAGCATGGTCCCGGTGGTGATCACGTCCACGTAGAACGCGAGAGAGTGCGGGGTCAACTGGCTCTTCCTGGTCGGAGCGTCTCTGCTGGTCGGCCCGGGACTTGAGCCCCGGGACCCGAGCCTCTTCCATGGGTTGGTCGGTCACGTCCTGAACCCAACCAACCGAGCCACTACGGGAGTTGAGCCCCACGTCACCCACGAGGGTGACGTTTCGTAGTCAGCTTGCTTCGGAACGTAAAACCGCCCTAGGTTCGCGGCAAAGAAACGGCCCCGGCCGGTGCCGCAAACACCGGTGCCGAGGCCTAGTCCGACGTGTCGAAGTGAAGGATTCGAACGTGGCTTACGCCCAGCTTAATGCCGCCCTGCCCTCCCCGTCCCACCCGATGGCCAAAACGGGTTACGGGAAGCGTCACGCGAGTGACGAACCCCCGCACAGCGAAGCCGACTTCGCACACCTGCTCCAGCGTGACGCGGAGATCGCGGCCTTCATCGACCACCTCCCCGTCGGTGCGGCCATGGGGCACAAGGCCATCGCCGCCGAGCACCCCCGGTACGGCCAGCAAGCCGTGCGTACGTCGATGGGGCGCCTGGCCGAGGCGGGGCACCTGCGCTGGGTCAGGGAACACCTCACGCTCGAGGACACCTCCATGCGCTGGGTGACCAGGACGTACTGGTCGCGGGAGGCCAAGTCCCCCGCCTGGTGGGCCGAGTTCGTGCGGGAGCGGCACGGGCGGGACGTGACGGACCAGTACGCGCCGGGTCTGTCCCGCGTGGAGGACGACGACACCGAAACCCGCGCCGAGCCCGAGCCCGAGCCCGGACCGGAGGGCGGTGCGGCGCGCCAGGCCCTCGCGGGGCTGCGCGCGGCGGACCGGCGGCTCGCGCTGTCCGAGCGGGACTGCCGGGCGCTGGAGCCGCTGGCCGCCGAGTGGCTGGCGCGGGGCGCGACCCCGGCCGACATCACCCGGGCCCTGACCACCGGCCTGCCCGAGGCCGTCACGAACCCGGGCGGCCTCACCCGTACCCGATTGGAGACCAAGATGCCCCCCAAGCTGCCCAAGGCCCCGGCCAAGACCCGGCTGCGCGCCCGCGTGACCCGCGCGGTGTTCGTGTGCGGGCTCTGCGAGGAGCCCGAGACCACGACGGAGCTGGTGAACGGGCTGTGCGCCGACTGCCGCGCGGAGTGCCTGGCGGACAGCGAGGCCGAGGGGGCGTACGTCGCCCCCCGCGCGGTCCCGGACACCTTCCTCGCGGTCCCGCGCCCGCGAACCCCCGCTCCGGTCGTGGACGTGACGCGATACGTCGACGAGATCCGCCACGCGTCGGGCTACGCACCCAAGCAGCGCGGATGAGCACCCGGCACGCGCCGGTCGGCTCAAGGAGTACGCGGGCTGAGGCCGGCCGCTGGGGAGGCGTGGGGGTGTGACCCGTCCCACTTTCCGGAGTGGTCGGTGGCGCCTGCGGGCAGGGGTGTCCCCGGAGCGGCCGCAGGACGGGCAGCCCCCGAAGTTGATCACTTTGTGAGCGGGACATCTCACGATCTGATACCGCCGGGGGCGGATTCGGCCGCTCGTTAGACTGAGCTGACCGCCGGAGCGCGGGAAGAAACTTCACTGAGCGAGGAGCGCACGTGGGCCTTGTCGTGCAGAAGTACGGAGGCTCCTCCGTTGCCGATGCCGAAGGCATCAAGCGGGTCGCCAAGCGCATCGTCGACGCCAAGAAGAACGGCCACCAGGTGGTCGTCGTGGTGTCGGCGATGGGTGACACGACGGATGAGTTGATCGATCTTGCCGGGCAGGTGTCGCCGATCCCTGCCGGGCGTGAATTCGACATGCTGCTGACCGCCGGAGAGCGGATCTCCATGGCCCTGCTGGCCATGGCGATCAAAAACCTGGGCCACGAGGCCCAGTCGTTCACCGGCAGCCAGGCCGGTGTCATCACCGACTCGGTCCACAACAAGGCGCGGATCATCGATGTCACGCCGGGCCGCATCCGGACCGCGCTCGACGAGGGCAACATCGCCATCGTCGCGGGCTTCCAGGGTGTCAGCCAGGACAAGAAGGACATCACGACCCTCGGGCGCGGTGGCTCCGACACCACCGCTGTCGCCCTCGCCGCGGCCCTCGACGCCGAGGTGTGCGAGATCTACACCGACGTGGACGGCGTGTTCACCGCCGACCCGCGCGTGGTGAAGAAGGCCCGGAAGATCGACTGGATCAGCTTCGGGGACATGCTGGAGCTGGCCAGCTCCGGGTCCAAGGTGCTGCTCCACCGCTGTGTGGAGTACGCGCGTCGCTACAACATCCCGATCCACGTGCGCTCGTCCTTCAGCGGACTGCAGGGCACCTGGGTCAGCAACGAACCGCAAGGGGACCGCAAGGTGGAGCAGGCGATCATCTCTGGTGTCGCGCACGACACGTCCGAGGCCAAGGTGACGGTCGTGGGCGTACCCGACAAGCCGGGCGAGGCCGCCGCGATCTTCCGCGCCGTCGCCGACGCCGAGATCAACCTGGACATGATCGTCCAGAACGTGTCGGCCGCCTCCACGGGCCTGACCGACATCTCCTTCACCCTGCCCAAGGCCGAGGGCCGCAAGGCCATCGACGCCCTGGAGAAGACGAAGGAGCGCGTCGGCTTCGACTCGCTGCGCTACGACGACCAGATCGCGAAGATCTCCCTGGTCGGCGCGGGCATGAAGACGAACCCGGGCGTCACCGCCACGTTCTTCGAGGCGCTGACCGACGCCGGGGTGAACATCGAGCTCATCTCGACCTCCGAGATCCGCATCTCGGTCGTCACCCGCGCCGAGGACGTCAACGAGGCCGTGCGCGCCGTGCACACCGCCTTCGGCCTCGACTCCGACTCGGACGAAGCCGTGGTCTATGGAGGCACCGGGCGATGAACCGCAAGCCGACGCTCGCGGTCGTCGGGGCGACCGGGGCCGTCGGCTCGGTGATGCTCCAGATCCTGTCGCAGCACGCCGACATCTGGGGCGAGATCAGACTCGTCGCCTCCCCGCGCTCGGCCGGCCGCAAGCTGGCCGTGCGCGGGGAGGAGGTCGAGGTCCACGCGCTGGACGAGGACGTCTTCGACGGCGTCGACGTCGCCATGTTCGACCTGCCGGACGAGGTCGCGGCGCAGTGGGCGCCCGTGGCCGCCTCGCGCGGGGTCGTCGTGGTCGACAACTCCGCCGCCTTCCGGATGGACCCCGACGTCCCCCTCGTCGTACCGGAAGTGAACCCGCACGCGGCCCGGCTGCGGCCGCGCGGCATCGTCGCCAACCCCAACTGCACGACCCTCTCGATGATCGTCGCGCTCGGGGCGCTGCACGCCGAGTTCGGCCTGCGGGAGCTGGTCGTCTCCTCGTACCAGGCGGTCAGCGGGGCCGGGCGGGACGGCGTCGCCACGCTGCGCCGGCAGATCCAGCTCGTCGCGGGCAGCGAACTCGGCACCGGGCCCGGCGACCTGCGCCGCGCCGTCGGCGACGACACCGGGCCCTTCCCGGAGCCCGTCGCGCTGAACGTCGTCCCCTGGGTGGGGGCCGTGCGCGAGGACGGCTGGTCCTCGGAGGAGATGAAGATCCGCGACGAGTCGCGGAAGATCCTCGGCCTGCCCGGCCTGAAGGTCGCGGCCACGTGCGTGCGCGTGCCCGTCGTCACCACCCACTCGCTCACCGTCCACGCGCGCTTCGAGGGCGAGGTGACCGTCGACCGCGCCCGCGAGATCCTCGCCACCGCCCCCGGCGTCGTGCTCTTCGACGACCCCGCCGCCGGGGAGTTCCCCACCCCGGCCGACGCCGTCGGTACCGACCCCACCTGGGTCGGACGGCTGCGGCGCGCCCTGGACGACCCCGCCGCACTCGAACTCTTCGTGTGCGGGGACAATTTGCGCAAGGGCGCCGCCCTCAACACGGTGCAGATCGCCGAGTTGGTGGCGGGCGAGTTCCCGGGCGCCTGAACCAGCAACTGCACCGGCCGTCGGCCGGGTTGGTCCCGGGGGCAGGGTGAGCTGCCCGAAAGGCTCCCCGAAGCGGAGCTGCCTGTAGGAACTGTGTAAGTTCTGTGTCCTATCTGATGGTCCAGACCGCTTGAACTGGGGCGTCCGCGCGTTCGAAGATTCGGCTTCCGCCCGTTGCAACCGCGAGGGCGGCGCCCGCGTCTTCGCCGTCGCCCCTCCGGTGGGCGGCCCGGAACGCTGCGGCAGACAAATGGGGCTTAGGGGAAGAGCTGGTACGCATGGGGGCTATCGACGCACCGCGAAAAGCGGTGCATGTGAGGCACGCCGCACACGCGATGCCGAACGCCATGCCTGACGCGTACAACCCTGACGGGGGGAAGCGTGTCCAACAGGCGTGGCAGAGGTACTCGAATTCACCGCGAGCGGCACGGCGGCACTGCGCCCGTCCCGCCGACCTCGCGTACCCGGCGGCATGCCGGTGATCGCCCCCATGCCCGCGACGCGGCCCGCCCGCATTCCGACGCAGCGCGAGGGCGATGAGGTGGCCGTGACCGCGGGCACCACCGTCGACCACCTCACCGAGACCTACCGCGCGCACTACCGTTCGCTGCTCGGCCTCGCCGCCCTGCTCCTCGACGACACCGCGTCCTGCGAGGACGTCGTGCAGGAGGCGTTCATCCGCGTGCACTCCGCGCGCAAGCGCGTCCGCGACCCCGAGAAGACCCTCGCGTACCTCCGCCAGACCGTGGTGAACCTCTCCCGGTCCGCGCTGCGCCGCCGCATCCTCGGCCTGAAGCTCCTGACCAAGCCGATGCCCGACATGGCGAGCGCCGAGGAGGGCGCGTACGACCAACTGGAGCGCGACGAGCTGATCAAGGCCATGCGCGGCCTCCAGCGCCGCCAGCGCGAGGTCCTCGTCCTGCGGTACTTCGCCGACATGACCGAGGCCCAGGTCGCCGAGACGCTCGGCATATCGCTCGGCTCGGTCAAGGCGTACGGCTCGCGCGGCATCGCCGCCCTGCGGGTCGCCATGGAGGCCCCGGCATGAGCGGAACGGGCGGAACAGGCGGCACGGGCGGAACGGGCGGAACGGGCGACAAGGAACGCGACGCGCGCGTGGAGCGCGAGCAGGGTATGGGCCGCGCCGAGCGGGAGGACGGTACGGACCGCGCCGGGCGCGGCGCACGGGACGAGCACGGCGAGCACGGAGCCGCGCGCGGTGAGCGCGGTGAGCACGACGCTGGGAACGACACGGTGAAGCACGGGCAGGGCGGGCAGGACGACGGACCCGACGGGCTGAGGAAGCCGGACCGGTCGGAGGGGCTGAGGAAGCCGGACCGGTCGGACGGGCCGAGTTGGTCGAGCAGGTCGAACAGGTCGAACAGGTCCGACCGGGCGGACGGGTCGGATGAGACAGGCGGGACAGGCGGGGCGGGTCGGCAGGCCGAGTCGGACGGGCCGGACGGCGGCCTCGCGGAGCGGCTGCGCGGGCTGGGGCGGCTGACCGCCCTCGACGGCGGCGCGAACCGGGGCCCCGGTCCTGGCTCCGGCGGTTTCGGAGACCTCGGCACCCCCGACGACCTCGGTGAGCCGACGGGCCTCGCCGACGACGAGCTGGCGCTGCGGCGGCTGCTGCGCTCCGCCGTCCAGGACATCGAGCCGGCCGACTCCGCCCTGGACAAGCTGCGGCACGCGGTGCCCGCGCGCCGGGCCCGCAAGCGCCAGGCGCTCGCCGGGGCCGCCGCCGTCGTCCTCTTCGCGGTCACGGCCGTCCCGGCCCTGGTGCACGTCACCCGCTCCTCCGGCGACTCCGACGCGCGGCCGTCCATCGCGGGCGCGGGCAAGAGCCAGGAGAGCCAGGGCAGCACCGGCGAGACCCGCAAGGGCGCCGAGCGCCCCGGCAAGGACACCAAGGACGACGAGAAGGACAAGAAGGACAAGAAGGGCGGCAAGGAGAAGGACCACAAGGGCAAGGAGAAGGACGGCAAGGGCAAGGGCGAGACCGGCAGGGGCGGTGCCACCGGCGGCGGCACCGAGCCGGGCGACCAGGACACCGACGCCGCCAGCTCCCCGGCCTGCGACGCCGCCCAGCTCGGCGACGCCTCCGGCTCCGTCGCGCCCGCCGACGCCGAAGGCAAGGTCTACGGCACCTTCCGGATCGCCAACGTCTCCGGCAGCAGCTGCACCGTGGCGAGCCCGGGCGCCGTCGCCGCCACCGCCCAGGGCGCGGCCGACCCCGCCGCCGTGAACGTCGTCGACCACACCGCGGGCGACGCCGCGACCGGCCTGCCCGACCCCGCCCAGGAGACCACCTCACTGGTCCTGAAGCCCGGCGCCGCGTACGAGGTGCGCTTCGCCTGGGTGCCCTCGGCGGCCTGCCCCTCCGACGGCGGCGAGCCCTCGCCGAACCCGTCCCCGTCCGACGGCGGCGGCACCGGCGGCTCCGGCACGGAGGGCGCGGGCGGCGAGGGCGGCGTGACCACCCAGCTCGTCCCCGAGGACGGCACCAAGGACGGCAGCGTCGCGCTCTCCCTCACGGCGGAGCCGGGCGCCCCGTCGGCGGCCGCGACGGTCCCGAACGCCTGCTCCGGCACGGTGTACAAGACGGGAGTGCTGCCCGCGCAGTAGCGGCGGCGGCAGCGCGGTAGCGCCGTGGCGCGGTCGTGCCGTGGTGCGGCGGCGCGGGGGTGCAGTGGTGCCGTGGCGGGGCGGCGCGGGTGCTCAGGTCGCGGAGGGCTGGGGGGACTGCGCGTCCTCGGCCTCGGCCTGCATCAGGCCCAGCTCCTCGTCCCGGGCGGCCTCCCGCTCACGGCGGAACAGCCGGAACCACATGAACACCACGAACCCCGCGAACACGAACCACTCGCCCGTGTAGCCCAGGTTCTGGAACGCCTTCATGTCCAGGCCCGAGTCCTCCGGCGCGGCCGCCGGAACCGGCTTGAGGCCGTCCGTGCCCCGCTCCAGCGTCACCCACGCGTTGTACACGTCGTCCGGGACCAGGTTCACCAGCGACGCCGCGCTGATCATGCCGACCTGGCCGGCGGGCAGGCCGCCCGCCGTGCGGACGCCGTCCGAGCTGGGGCTCTCCGAGGCCTGGAGCGCGCCGGTCACCGTGACCTCGCCCCGCGGCGGCGCGGGCGCCCGCCGCGCGTCGGCGTCGCCCGGCAGCCAGCCGCGGACCACGGGCAGCGACTTGCCGGCCGTGGTGTGCAGCATGGTCAGGACGTAGTAACCGCGCCTGCCGTCCAAGGTACGGTCCGGGACGAGGAGTTGCTTGCCGTAACGGCCCGTGGCCGACGTCCGCTCGCCGGAGGTCTCCCGGTCCACCGGCAGGAGCGCGTCCAGCGGCCGCGCCTTCCCGCTGGTGTCGACGGTGGCCTGCCGCTTCGCGTCCTCGTGGTCCTGCACGCGGTCCTCGAAGCGGCTGAGCTGCCAGGAGCCCATGAAGAGGCAGACGGGGATCGCCAGCGCGACGAAGACGTTGATCCCCCACCAGCGGGGGGTGAGGAGGAACCGGTACACGCCCTCCACGGTACGGGGCGCCGCGCCGCAGCCATCTCCCGGGGCCCGGGCCTTCTCCCACCCACCCGCCCCTCATCGGCCTCCGGCCTCGTCCTCAATCGCCGGACGGGCTGGGATGGTCCGCTGCGCGCCGTCGTCGGGTGCCGGTGTGTTCCCCACCCACCCGCCCTTCCATCGGCCTGGCGGCCTCGTCCTCAATCGCCGGACGGGCTGAGACGGTCCGCCGCGCGCCGTCGGCGGCCGGCGGGCAGTCGACGACGGCGAGTCGCGGGAAACTACCAGCCCGTCCGGCGTTTGAGGACGAGGCGCGGAGCGCCGTTGTGGGGGAGAGGGGCGGAGCCCCAGACGAAAGGGCGGGGGCCCGGGGGCGGTCAGCCCCCGGTTTCGGGGAGGGGTGGGGCTGGGGCGTCCCGCGAGGGGTCAGCCCAGGTGCCGGCGGGCGAAGTCCAGCTCAAGCCCCACCTGCTTGATCCGCTCGTCCACGACGAGCGACCCGTGCCCGGCCTCGTACCGGTACACCTCATGCACCGCCCCCCGCGCCACCAGCCGGTCGACATAGTTCTCCACCTGCCGGATAGGACACCGAGGATCATTCACCCCCGCCGAGATGTAGACCGGCGCCTTCACCGCGTCCACATACGTCAGCGGCGACGACGCCGCGAACCGCTCCGGCACCTCCTCCGGCGTCCCCCCGAACAGCGTGCGGTCCAGCGCCTTCAGCGCCTCCATCTCGTCGTGGTACGCCGTCACGTAGTCCGCGACGGGCACCGCGGCGAGCCCCACCGCCCAGGCGTCCGGCTGGGTGCCGAGGCCGAGCAGGGTGAGGTAGCCGCCCCAGGAGCCGCCGGACAGGACCAGCCGGTCCGGGTCCGCGAGGCCGCTGGTCACGGCCCACTCGCGCACCGCCGCGATGTCCTCCAGCTCGATGAGGCCGACGCGGTGCTTGAGGGCGTCGGTCCACGCGCGGCCGTACCCCGTCGAGCCGCGGTAGTTCACCCGCACCACCGCGTACCCGTGGTCCACCCAGGCGGCGGGGCCCGCCATGAAGGCGTCGCTGTCGTGCCAGGTGGGGCCGCCGTGGACCTCGAAGACGGTGGGGAGCGGCCCGGTGGTCCCGGCGGGCTTCTGCACCAGGGCGTGGATACGGCCGCCGGGCCCCTCCACCCAGACGTCCTCCACCGGCACCGAGCCTGGCGCCTTCATGCCGGGCGGGTCCAGGACCACCCGGCCGGACGTGGAGCGCAGGACGGGCGGCTCGGCGGCCGACGACCACATGTACTCCACGGTGCCGTCCGGGCGGGCCGTGGCACCGGACACCGAGCCGCGCGGGGTCTCCACGCGGGTCAGCTCCCGGCTGCCCAGGTCGTACCGCCACAGGTCGCCGCGGGCCTCGAAGCTGTGCGCGACCAGCAGCGCCGAGCCGTCCGGATACCACTCCGCCGACACGTCGCCCGGCAGGTCGAGGTCCAGGTCCGTCTCCTCGCCCGTGGCCACGTCCCACACCATCGGCTCCCAGCGGCCCCGGCGCTGGTGGCCCACGAGCAGCCGGGTGTCGCCGTCCACCGGGGCGAAGCCGAGGACTTCCAGGCCCAGCTCCTCCGTGCCGCCCTTGGTGTCGTCGAGCTCGGCGACCACCGAGCCGTCCAGGCGCAGCACGCGCAGCGCGGAGTGCATCGCGTCGCCGTGCTCCGTGTGCTCGACGGCGATCAGCGTGCCGTCGTACGAGAGGTCGCCGACGCCCGCGGACTCGCGGTGGCGGTAGATCTCGGCGGGCGCCTCGCCGGGGGCCGCGTCCGGGCGCACGACGTGGATCGTCGAGCCGTCCTCGTCCGTGGAGCGGCCCACCACGACCGTGCGGCCGTCCCGGCCGAGGACGAGACCCGCCGGGTACGAGGGCGCGAGCCCGGGCACGGCGACCTCGTCGACGCCCTCGCCGTCGGGGTCGTCGGGCCCGGTGAAGGGCTGGCGCCGCCACACCCCGAACTCGTCGCCGTCCTTGTCGTCGAACCACCAGATCCACCGGCCGTCGGGGGAGAGCAGGCCGTCCGTCGTGCCGTTCGCCCGGTTCGTGACCTGGCGCTGGGTGCCCGTCGCGCGGTCCCACGCGTACAGCTCGTACGTACCCGTCGCGTTCGACACGAACAGGGAGCGGTCGGGGGCGTCCTCCGCCCAGTCCGGCAGGGAGACGCGCGGCGCGCGGAAGCGCTTCTCCCAGTCGGGCATCCCGGCGCCCCCCGCACCACGTCCGGCCCCCGCGTCACGACCGCCCCCCGCGTCGCGACCGGCCCCTGCGTCCACCTGCGTTCCCGTCTCACTCATGGCCCCATAGTGCCTGGCCCGACCGGTTCCGCGCCGCCGAGGTCCCCAGCCTGTGGATAACTCTCGGCGTGTACGCGCCGAGACAGGCAGGCCCTGCCCCACAGGGACACCCCGGGGACACCGCGGACTCACCGCTCCGCGGGGTGCAGCCACGCCTCCCCGGGCGGCGCCGCGAACTCGCCGAGCCGCGTGCACGACCACGCCCGCAGCACCTCGCGCCCCGTCCCGTCGCCCGGCGCGGCCAGGGTGGTGACCACGACGTCCGTCCGGTGCCGGGACAGGATCAGGTCCCGCATGCGGGTGGCCGTGCCCCGGTGCCGGTGCCCGGGCAGCACCATCAGCTCCGCCAGCAGGAAGAGCCGGCCGGCCGCCGCCCCCGCGGCCGCCTCGGGCGCGGCGGCGTGCAGGGCCGCCACGAAGCCCGCGTACGCCGGGGCCTCGGGCGCGGCCCGGTAGCCGTACAGGCAGCCGACGAGGCCGCCCGCCGAGTCGGCGACGACCATGTCGAAGTCCCGCTCCTGCACCTCGCGTTCGAAGCGCTCGAGGAACTCCGCCCGGTCCCGCCCGTGGCACGCCGCGTACACGCTCGCCACGTTCTCGCGCTGCTGCTCCGCCTGCCACCGCGACAACCGCCGCAGAAACACCTCAGCCATCCGCGCCTCCCGCCCCGCCCCGTGATCCCGTACGTCCGGAGTGAGCATGGTGGCACCAACGGACCGCCGCGCGGAACGGTTGGCGCGCGTCGTCAGCCGAAGTGGCCCAGCAGCCGGGCCGCGGCGGCGAGTACGGGCCCCTCGACGCGGTAGTACACCCACGTGCCGCGGCGCTCGGAGGTGAGCAGCCCCGCCTCCTTGAGCTTCTTCAGGTGGTGGGAGACGGTCGGCTGCGCGACCCCGACGTCGGAGATGTCGCACACGCAGGCCTCACCGCCCTCGTGCGAGGCGATCAGCGAGAACAGCCGCAACCGCACCGGGTCCCCCAGGGCCTTGAACATCCGCGCGGCGGCCTCCGCCTCCCCGGCGCTGAACGGCCGCTCGCCGACCGGCGGAAAGGACGGCACCTCGCTCGTCGCGCCGCCGGGCTCCGATGCCGCGGGAACCTGCGTATTCGACATGCGTTCACCCTAGGGACACCGACGGCCGCCGACGAAGCGGGACCGGCACGAGGAAGGGGCCCTGGTACCGTCCCGGGACGACGGAACGAGGCACAGCGCATGGCACCGGAGACCACGGGCACCGTGGCCGAGCACAACGTCGTCTCCCTGATGGGCATCGTCCTGATCGCCCTCGTCGCGGTGACGGCCGCACTGGCCTACGCGTGGACGTCCGCGCCCCGCCCCACCCGCCGCGCCCCGACACCCCCCGCACCCGTCCCCGCGATCTCGCGTCTCACGGCGTCCCTGCGCGCCGCCGCGGCCCTCCTGGCGGCGGGCACGGCCGCGCTCCACGCCTATGGCGCCGTACGCCTCCTCGGCCTCGACCTCACCGAGCACGACCAGGCCTGCCGGGCGGCCGTGGGCGCCGCCCGCGCCCCGCGCCTCGACGGCTACGAGGCCACGTACGTCCCCCTGCGCCTCGGCTGCCGCGTCGCGGGCGACGGCACGTACACCGCGGGCGTCCCCGACTGGCTGAACCCGGCCGCGGCAGGCCTCGCCCTCACCGCCGCCGCGTGCGCCGCGGCGGCGCTGCTCACGACGCCCGGTCTTCGGCGAGTGTGTGCGCGACGAGCGCGCTCGCGTGCCCGTGCCCCAGGCCGTACGCGGCCTTGAGCCAGCCCACCAGCTCCATGTGCGTCTTCAGGTCTGCAAAGAGGACATGACCTGATGGCGGTCTCCCGGATCCCGGAGTGGCGCCCTACGATCGTTTTTCGCGTACAAGGGGGCGGACATGGGGGCTGGTGGTTCGGCGTCGCGTCGAGCGCAGGAGGCCAGGAGGCAGGAGCGGCTCTTACGGGAGCAGTGGCAGGCCGCGCGGCGGGAGGCCCGGCGCTGGGAGGCCGCGAGCGAGGGGGAACGCCGGGTCGCCGCGCAGCTCCTGGTTCTCACGGAGCGCGGCTGGCGGTTGCTCGTCGACCGACGCTGGCCGGGCACCCGCGCGGCAAACGTGGACATGCTGCTGGTCGGGCCCGGGGGTGTCTTCGTCCTCGATGTGAAGAACTGGCGTGCCGTACCCAGAGTCACCGACGGGCACCTTCATGCCGACGGTGAGCAGCGGGACGCGCATGTGCAGAAGCTGCTGGGGATGACCAGGACCGCCGAGAAGGCGCTCTCCGCCCTGGGCCTGTCCCCGATCGCTGTCCGCCCGCTGATGGTGTTCGCCGGCCAGCGGGTGGAAGCGTCGCTCGGCCGGGTGCGGCTGCTGGGCGAGCGGGAGGTCGGCCCCATGCTGCTGAACGAGCCGCGGCGGCTGCTGCCGGAGGGCGTCCGCGCCGTCGGAGACCTCCTGGAGCACGCCTTCCCGCAGTACGAGGGGTCGTTTGTCGCGGAGACGAACAAGGCGAGCAGGGCGAACAAGGCGAACGGGACGAACGAGGCGGACAAGAAGGCCGAGGCGCCCCCGGAGGCGGACGACGGCGGGCTCTTCGACGTCGATGCGCTGCGGGACGCGGCTCTGGCGGACGTCATGAAGGCGCCCATCGAGAGGTGGATGACGTTCCTGCACCCGGACCAGGCGGCACTGGTCCGGCGCAACTGGTCGGGCCCTGCCCGGATCAGCGGACCGGCGGGCACCGGCAAGACCGTGGTCGGCCTCCACAGGGCGGCACACCTCGCACAACGCGGCAGCGGCCGCGTCCTGTACGTCACGTACGCCAAGAACCTGCCCCGCGTGCAGAGCACCTTCCTGCGGACCATGTCCCCGGCCGTGGCCGCCCGGGTGGACTTCCGCAGCCTGCACCAGTGGGCGCAGGAATTCCTCCGCGAGCGCGGTGTCGCCGTCCGCCTCAACAAGGAGAAGGCGGAGACGGCGTTCAGCCTGGCGTGGACGCACACGGGACGCGACAGCCCGCTCGCGGAGATCGACCCCGTGCCGTTGTACTGGCACGAGGAGATCGATCACGTCATCAAGGGGCGTGGCATCACCTCCTTCGACGAGTACGCCGTGGTCCGCCGGGTACGGCGCGGCGCCGCGCTGCGCCGTGTGCACCGCGAGGCCGTATGGACCCTGTACGAGACGTACGAGCGGCTGCGGAACGAGCGCGGGGTGCACGACTTCAGCGACGTGCTCACCATGGCCCTGGAGGTGGCGGAGAGCGAGCGGCGGAAGGCTCCCTCCCCGTACGCGGCGGTGGTCGTGGACGAGGTCCAGGACCTGTCGCTGGTCGGTGTGCGCCTGCTGCACGCCTTGGTCGGCGACGCCCCCAACGGTCTGCTGCTCATCGGCGACGGCCAGCAGGCGGTGTACCCCGGAGGCTTTCGGCTGAGCGACGCCGGTATCGACGTCAGAGGAGGCCGGGGGCAGGTGCTGCGCGTCAACTACCGCAACTCCGAGCCGATCCTGGAGGCCGCGCTCGCCGTGGTGGCCGATGACGCCTTCGAGGACATCGACGGCCTCACCACCTCCGGGCGGCGCGACGTCGAGCTGACGTACCACGACGGCAAGGTGGTGCGTTCCGCGCATGCCACCGCCGCCGAGCACGACCAGAAGCTGGTGGAAGCGGTCCGCGGGTGGTCGGCCGGCGGGTTCGGCGACGCGGCCGTGCTCTGCCCGTCCAGGCGGGCCATCGCCCACTACCAGCGCCTTCTCACCCAGGCGGGCCTTCCGGTGTGCCTGCTCGAGCACTACGACGGCAGGCCCGTGGAGGCCGTCAAGCTCGGCAGCTACCAACGCGCCAAAGGGCTCGAGTTCAAGCACGTCTACCTGCCGCGCCACGACGAAGCCCTCGCGACCCGCTCCGGCCCTCCCGAGACGGCTCCCGAGCGGCAGCAGCTCTTCCGCCGACAGCTCTTCGTCGCCATGACCAGAGCTCGGGACCTGCTGTGGCTGGGCAGCGTCCGCGCCACGGGATCCGCCTCGGCGGTCTGAGCGGGAAACCCGTTGACGTGCACCCGAGGGCGGGTGGCCCCTCCTTCGCCCAGTAAAGTGCGCCAACGTCGCCCGCCCCCGAACCGCACCCCGAAAACCGCGCCCCCCGAACCCCGCACCCGAACCCACGACCCCACCCCCGAGGTACCGAGCCGTGACCGCCGAGTCTGCCGTGTCGACCGTCGTCGTGACCGTTGTGGGGGTCGGGGCCGACGGGTGGGGTGGGATCGCCGAGGCCGGGCGGGACGTGGTGCGGGGGGCCGAGGTGGTGATCGGCGGGGCGCGGCAGTTGGCGCTGGTGCCGGGGGAGTGCCGCGGGGAGCGGGTCGTGTGGCCCTCGCCGCTGCGGCCCGCGGTGGCCGGGCTGCTCGCCGCGCACGCGGGGCGGCGGATCGCCGTGCTCGCCAGCGGCGACCCCATGTTCTACGGCATCGGGCGCGCCCTCACCGAGGAGCTGGGGCCCGGCGCCGTGCGCGTGCTGCCGCACCCCTCCTCGGTGTCCTACGCCTGCGCCCGGCTCGGCTGGCCCGTGGAGGACGTCGAGGTGGTCACGCTCGTCGGGCGGGCGCCCGCGCGGCTCGCCGCCGCCCTGCACGACCGGCGCCGCCTGCTCGTGCTCAGCGCGGGCGCCGCCACCCCGGGCGAGGTCGCCGCCCTGCTGCGCGACCGCGGGTTCGGGCCCAGTCGTCTGCGGGTGCTTGAGCAGCTCGGTGGTCCGCGTGAGCGCGTCGGTGACGCCGTCACCGCCGACGGCTTCGACCAGGCCCCCGGCGATCCCCTCAATGTCGTCGCCGTCGAGTGCCGCCGTGATCCCGGCGCCCTGCGGCTCGGCGCCGTACCGGGGTTGCCCGACACGGCGTACGAGCACGACGGGCAGCTCACCAAGCGCCACGTGCGCGCCGCCACCCTCGGCGCGCTCGCCCCCGCCCCCGGCGAGCTCCTGTGGGACATCGGCGGCGGCTCCGGCTCCATCGCCGTCGAGTGGCTGCGCACCCACCCCTCGTGCCGGGCCGTCACCGTCGAGCGGGACCCCGTGCGCGCCGAGCGCATCCGCCGCAACGCCGACCGGCTCGGTGTACCGGGCCTGCGCGTCGTCACCGGCGCCGCGCCCGCCGCGCTCGGCGGACTGCCGCGGCCCGACGCCGTGTTCATCGGCGGCGGGCTCACCGCGCCCGGCCTCCTCGACACCTGCTGGCAGGCGCTGCCCGACGGCGGGCGCCTGGTCGCCAACACCGTGACCCTGGAGTCCGAGGCGCTCCTCGCCGACGCCTACCGCCGCCACGGCGGCGACCTGGTGCGGCTCGCCGTCGCCCACGCCGTGCCCGTGGGCGGGTTCACGGGCTGGCGGCAGGCCATGCCGGTCACTCAGTGGGCCGTGGAGAAGACCCCCCGGACAGTCCGTACCGCTCGTACCGCCGATGCGGTCCGTGCCGCCGGTACGGAAGACACAGCAGGAGCGGACACATGACCGTGTACTTCATCGGCGCCGGGCCCGGCGCCGCCGACCTGATCACGGTGCGCGGCGCCCGCACCCTCGCCGCCTGCCGGGTCTGCCTGTACGCGGGCAGCCTGGTGCCGCGCGACCTGCTCGCCGAGTGCCCGCCCGACGCGCGCCTGGTCGACACCGCGCGGCTCGACCTGGACCAGATCACCGCCGAGCTGGTCCGGGCCCACGAGGAAGGGCACGACGTCGCCCGGCTGCACTCCGGCGACCCGTCCGTCTTCAGCGCCGTGGCCGAGCAGATGCGGCGCCTCGACGCGGCGGGCGTGCCGTACGAGGTGGTACCGGGCGTGCCCGCCTTCGCCGCGGCGGCCGCGGCCCTGAAGCGGGAGCTGACCGTGCCGACCGTCGGCCAGACCGTCGTCCTCACCCGCGTCGCGCAGCAGGCCACCCCCATGCCCGAGGGCGAGGACCTCGCCACGCTCGGCCGCAGCGGGGCGCTCCTCGTGCTGCACCTCGCCGTGCGGTACGTGGACCGCGTGGTGGAGGAGCTGCTGCCGCACTACGGCGCCGACTGCCCGGCCGCGGTCGTGGCGTACGCCTCGCGGCCCGAGGAGCTGGTGCTGCGCGGGACGTTGGGCGGGATCGCCGGGCAGGTGAAGGAGGCGGGGGTGCTGCGGACCGCTGTGATCATGGTGGGGCGGACGCTGGGAGCTACGCAGTTCCGTGACAGCCATCTGTACTCGCCGGGGCGCGAGCGCTAGGCCCTGCCGGGGTGGGCCGGGGTTCTGCGGGGCTGGGCCCGGGTGTGGCCGGGGTCGCGGCCTGCGGCCTGCCTGTCCTCAAGCGCCGGACGGGCTTGGTTCTCCCACCCGCCCGCCCTTTCCCGCCGCGCCGCGGCGGGTTCGTCGCGCTCCGCGCTCGTCCTCAAACGCCGGACGGGCTGGATCCTTCCGGGCGGGCCCGGTCACCTGCGGCCGGGGCTGATCTGCCCACGATCGTTCCCGCGCGGTCGATGCAGATGACGTCGACCGTGACGGGGGCGCCGCGGAGGACCTTCAGGGCCTCGTCGCGGGCCGTGGTGGCGACCAGGTCGCCCAGGGGGACGCCGGCCGCCGTGCAGAGCTGGAGGGCGGCCAGGCCGGTGTTGGCCTCGGCGATCCGGGCGGCCAGGGGCTCGGACGCGCCGCCGCGGCGGGCCAGTGCGGCCAGGAAGCCCTTGTCGACCTGGGAGCGGGCGGAGTGCAGGTCGAGGTGGCCCGCGGCGAGCTTGGAGAGCTTGGCGAAGCCGCCGCAGATGGTCAGGCGCTCGACCGGGTGGCGGCGGACGTATTTCAGGACGGCGCCCGCGAAGTCGCCCATGTCGAGCAGGGCGTCCTCGGGCAGGCCGTACGCGGCGACGACCGTCCGCTCGGAGGTGGAGCCCGTGCACCCGGCGACGTGCGTGCGGCCCGCCGCCCGGGCCACGTCCACGCCCCGCCGGATCGAGTCGATCCACGCCGAGCAGGAGTACGGCACCACGATCCCGGTGGTGCCGAGGATGGAGAGGCCGCCGAGGATGCCGAGCCGGGGGTTCCAGGTGGAGCGGGCCAGCTCCTCGCCGTGGTCGACGGAGACCGTGACCTCGACGTCGCCGCTGCCGCCGTGCTCCGCCGCGACCCGGGCGACGTGGTCGCGCATCATCTGCCGCGGCACGGGGTTGATGGCCGGTTCGCCGACCGGCAGCGGCAGGCCGGGGCGCGTGACGGTGCCGACGCCGGGACCGGCCCGGAAGACGACCCCGGACCCCGGGGGCAGCCGCCGTACCGTGGCCCGGACGAGCGCGCCGTGCGTGACGTCCGGGTCGTCGCCCGCGTCCTTCACGACCCCCGCCGTCGCCCGGCCCTCCGCCAGCTCCTCGACCGCCAGGGCGAACGCCGGCGTCTGCCCCTTGGGCAGCGTGATCGTCACCGGGTCGGGGAAGCCGCCGGTGAGCAGCGCGGTGTACGCGGCCGTGGTGGCGGCCGTCGCGCAGGCCCCGGTGGTCCACCCGTGCCGCAGGCCGGTGTGCTTGAGTTGGGCGCCGCGGCCGCCCTTCGCCTCGCCGGCGCCTCGCACCTCACTGCTCATGAACGGACCCGGACTTCCATGCGCGTACTGATACTCGGCGGCACCACGGAGGCCCGCCACCTGGCCGGACTGCTGCACGGTACCCCCGGCCTGGACCTGACCAGCTCACTCGCCGGGCGCGTCGCCAGCCCCCGGCTGCCGCCGGGCGAGGTCCGCGTCGGCGGCTTCGGCGGGGCCGAGGGGCTCGCCGCGTGGCTGCGGGAGCACCAGGTGGACGCGGTCATCGACGCCACGCACCCCTTCGCCGGGACGATCAGTTTCCACGCGGCGCGGGCCGCCGCCGACGCCCATGTTCCCCTGCTCGCGCTGCGCCGTCCCGGGTGGGTCCCGGTCGCGGGGGACGTCTGGCACGACGCCGGGTCCCTGGCGGAGGCGGCACAGCTGCTGCCCGGCCTCGGCGAGCGGGTGTTCCTGACGACCGGGCGCATGGGCCTGGCCGCGTTCGCCGGGCTCGCCGAGCAGTGGTTCCTGGTCCGGTCCGTGGACGCGCCCCAGCCGCCGCACCCGCCCCGCATGGAGGTGCTGCTCGACCGCGGGCCCTTCACCCTCGACGGCGAGCGGGAGCTGCTGCGCCGCCACCGCGTCGACGTCCTCGTCACCAAGGACAGCGGGGGAGCGGCCACCGCGCCGAAGCTGACGGCCGCCCGCGAGGCGGGGGTCCCCGTGGTCGTGGTGCGCAGGCCGCCGGTGCCGGAGGGCGTGCCCGAGGTGGCCGGTCCCGCCGAGGCGGCCCGCTGGGTCACGGACCGCCTCTGAGGGCCGCTACGCCTCCGGGTAGCGGCGCGGCGTCCAGACAATCGTTTCGCCGGTCCCGGAGGCCGCGCCGTCCGCGCCGCCCCCGCGCCGTACGGCCCGCGTCTGCGACGAGCCGACCAGCAGGATCGTGCGCATGTCGACCTCGGCCGGGTCGAGGTCCGCGAGGCGCACGGTCCGCACGCGCTCGCCGGAGCCGCCCACGTCCCGCGCGACCACGACGGGGGTGTCCGGCGCCCGGTGCTCCAGGAGCAGCTCGCGGGCCTTGCCGACCTGCCAGGTGCGGCTGTGCGAGCCGGGGTTGTACAGGGCGAGCACCAGGTCGGCGGCGGCCGCCGCGCGCAGCCGCTCGGCGATGACCTCCCACGGCTTGAGCCGGTCGGACAGGGAGATCGTCGCGTAGTCGTGGCCGAGCGGGGCGCCCGCGCGGGCGGCGGCCGCGTTGGCGGCGGTCACGCCCGGCAGCACCCGCACGGGCACGTCCGCGTACGCGTCCTCCGACGCGGCCTCCAGGACGGCCGTGGCCATCGCGAAGACGCCCGGGTCGCCGCCCGAGACGACCGCGACGCGCCGCCCCCGCCGGGCGAGCTGGAGCGCGAACTCGGCGCGCTCGGCCTCGACCCGGTTGTCCGAGCCGTGCCGGCGCTGGCCGGGGCGGACCGGCACCCGGTCCAGGTACGTGGTGTAGCCGACCAGGTCGTCTGCGGCGGCCAGCGCGCCCCGCGTCTCCGGCGTCAGCCACAGCGGCCCGGCGGGCCCGGTCCCGACCACGACGACCTCGCCGCGCGCCGGGGCCCCGCCCTCGTCCTGGTCCTCTTCCGCGGTCGCGGGCTCCCGGTCCGGCACCGGCAGCGCGGCCACCCGGCTCGGCAGCACCGCCACCGAGAAGTACGGCACCGAGTCCTCGGCCACCTCCGCCAGTTCGCCCAGGCGCTCCCCGGCCATGGTGGCGCGCTCGACGTACCGGGCCTCGTCCAGGCGCTCCGCGCGGTCGAAGGCGCGCCGCACCTTGGGGAAGGTGCGGCCCAGCTTCATCACCACCGCGGCGTCGGTCGCGGCGAGCCGGGCCGTCAGCTCCTCCTCGGGCAGGGTGCCCGGCAGGATCGTCAGCACCTCCTCGCCCTCCGCGAGCGGCGTGCCGAGGCGGGCGGCCGCGGCGGACACCGACGTGACACCGGGGATCACCTCGGTGTCGTAGCGGTCGGCGAGCCGCTTGTGCATGTGCATGTACGAGCCGTAGAAGAGCGGGTCGCCCTCCGCGAGCACCGCGACGGTGCGCCCCGCGTCGAGGTGCGCGGCGAGCCGGGCGGCGGCCTCGGCGTAGAAGTCGTCCATGGCGCCCTGGTAGCCGCCGGGGTGGTCGGTGGTCTCCGTGGTGACCGGGTAGACCAGCGGCTCCTCGATGTGGTCGGGCCGCAGGTGCTCCGACGCGATCGAGCGCGCGATGGACCGGCCGTGCCGGGCGCTGTGGTACGCCACCACGTCCGCCCCGGCGATGACCTCGACGGCGCGGACGGTCATCAGCGACGGGTCGCCGGGGCCGAGCCCGACGCCGTACAGCTTGCCGCTCGGCCCGTTGTTCACCGTGCCGCTCACTCTTCCTCACTCGCGATCGCGTTGAGCGCGGCGGCGGCGAGGGCACTGCCC
This sequence comes from Streptomyces sp. CC224B, assembly GCF_030010595.1. Classification (NCBI taxonomy): domain Bacteria; kingdom Bacillati; phylum Actinomycetota; class Actinomycetes; order Kitasatosporales; family Streptomycetaceae; genus Streptomyces; species Streptomyces sp. CC224B. The sequence continues at coordinate 95,253 of NZ_JASCXL010000002.1, forward strand.
CCGCGGCGGCCGCGCACGACCAGGTGGTCGAGGCCGGAGGGGTGCGCGGCGAGCGCGTCCTTGGACTCGACGGCGCCGACGAAGCCGACCGGGACGCCGATGACGGCGGCGGGCCGGGGAGCCCCCTCGTCGATCATCTCCAGGAGCCGGAACAGGGCGGTCGGCGCGTTGCCGACGGCGACCACCGAGCCCTCCAGGCGGTCCCGCCACAGTTCGAGCGCGGCGGCCGTGCGCGTGGTGCCGAGCTTCGCCGCGAGCTCGGGGACGGCCGGGTCGGAGAGGGTGCACAGCACGTCGTTGGCGGCGGGCAGCCGCTTGCGGGTCACCCCGCTGGCCACCATCTGGACGTCGCAGAAGATCGGCGCCCCGGCGCGCAGGGCCTCGCGGGCACGGCCCACCACGGCGGGCGTGTAACCGAGGTCCCGTACGAGGTCGACCATCCCGCAGGCGTGGATCATCCGGACCGCGACCTGGCTGACGTCGGCGGGCAGCGCCACGAGGTCGGCCTCCGCGCGGATCGTGGCGAAGGACCGGCGGTAGATGGCCGCGCCGTCCTTCTCGTACTCGTAGGTGGTCACGGTCTTGTTCTCGCTGCTCTCGGTCGTCATACGGGGCCAATCGCCGCCAGGGCGGTGGCGAGGCGGGTGGGGTCGGCCAGGGGGACGGGGTCGCTCGCCCGGCCCTGGCGGACGGCGGTCAGGTGGTAGCCGCCGCCGGGCGCGGCGACCAGGTCGACGCGGTCGCCCCGGGGGTGTCCGCAGCGCCGCTCGCACCCGGACCAGTACAGCGGCAGGCCGGCGCCGCTCGCGGCGGCGAGGGTGCGGGCCGCGTCGGCCCGTACGTCGGCGCGGGACTTGGCGCAGCCGGGGCGGCCGGCGCAGGCGCCGACGCGCGGCCAGGGCGAGGCGGGGCCGGTGACGAGGCCGGTGGCGGCGAGGCGGGCGAGCGCCTCGGCCGCGCGGTCCTGCTCCGCCCCCGGGACGGGCACGACGACCCCGCGCCACGGCGTCAGCCGCAGCTCACCGGGGCCGAGGGCGGCGGCGGTGCGGATCAGCTCGCGCCACTGGGGGAGGGTGAGGCGCCCGAGGGGGGCGTGCACGGACAGGGCGGAGCCGACGATTCCGAGGGGCGGGCCCGGGCCCGGGGGCCGGGGGGTGCGGGAGAGGCTCGCGGCGGCTGCGGCTTCGGCTTCGGGGGTGCCCCCGGCTCCGGCGGCGGGAGTGGCCTCGGCCACGGTTTCCTCGGCCGCCCCGCCCCGGTCGCACTCCTCGTACGCGATGCCCTCGGCCGCCAGCCGTCGCCGCACCTCGCGCAGCAACTCCCCGGGGCCAGAAGCGAGTTCGGCCACCCGCCAGGCCCCCGCCCCGCTCGCCCGCACGCAGTGCGCGAACGCCTCGGCGGCCAGGAGCGCGGCCCGGGGCGCGTCGGCCGCGGGCACCCGGAGGGCCGGGCCAGCGCCGTCCAGGCTCAGTACGGCGCGGCCGTCCGCGGCGGCCCGTACCGTGACGTCGGCGTCGAGCGCCGCCACGTCGCCGCGCCCGTCGTCGAGCGCGAACAGGAACCGGCCCGACAGCTCCCGCGCCGCCGCGCTCGCGCACAGCGCCGCGTCGAGCGCGGTGAGCCAGGGCCGCACGTCGTATAGGCCGCGGCCGTCGAGGCCGGACAGCGGCGACGCGACGACGTTGCGCACCCGCTCGTGCGCGGCGGAGGGCAGCAGCCCGGCGGCGCCGAGCAGCGCGGCGAGATCCGCGCCACAACCGTCCCCGAGGCCGCGGAGCTGCACGTTGCCGCGCGAGGTCAGGTGCAGGTCGCCGTCGCCCAGGCGGTGGGCCGCCCCGGCCAGCGCCTCGGCCTGCCCGGCGCTCAGCACGCCGCCGGGGACCCGGACGCGGGCCAGCGCCCCGTCGTCGGCCGCGTGCAGCCGCAGGCTGCCCGGGCAGGCGTCGCCGCGGTCCCGTGGGGCCGCTGTGGCCTGCGGGGACGTGCGGAGGGGAGCCGTGGACATGGCGGCGAGCATACCGACCATCACATCGTCGGTACGCCGGGCCGTGGCGCGGTCCGTACGCCGCCGGGGCGCGGGGCCCGTACGGCGCGGCGGTGTGGGACCGGCGCGGCGGCGCGAGACGTACCGAGCGGGCCGGGGTCCGGAGCGCGGCGGGGGGCCGGAGTGCACCGGGGGTCCGGAGCGCGGCGGGGGTCCGAGCGCGCGGGGGGTCCGGGGCGCGGCGGGGGGCCGGGGCGCGGCGGGGGTCCGGAGCGCGGCGGGGGGCCGGAGTGCGCCGGGGGCGGGCGCACGCCCTGCCCTCCTCGGCCCGGCCCCTAATATGCTCAACGGTGGATCACCCGATCCGCCATCGCCAGGACGGCGACAGGGGAGGAAGCCCGGTGCGAATCCGGCGCGGTCCCGCCACTGTGAGCCCGGCCCCGCAAGGGTCCGGGTGAGCCAGGAACTCCCTTCCCCGCAACGCCCGGCTCCGGCCGGGCGGGGGAGACCCCACACACCACCCGGGGCGCGGACACCCCGAGGAAGGCCGATGCCGCATGCAGCATTCATCCGGGCCCCGCATCCTGCTCCTGTCGACGTCCGACACCGATCTGCTCAGCGCCCGGGCCGCCGAAGGCCCGGTGGCCTACCGCTTCGCGAACCCCTCCCGGCTGCCGCTGGACGACCTGCCCGGCCTCCTCGACGGCGTCGACCTGGTCGTCGTCCGCCTCCTGGGCGGCATCCGCGCCTGGCAGGAGGGCCTGGACCTGCTGCTCGCCGACGGCCGGCCGGTCGTCGTCCTCACCGGTGAACAGGCCCCGGACGCCCAGCTCATGGCGGCCTCCACGGTCCCCGTCGGCATCGCCGCCGAGGCGCACGCCTACCTCGCGCACGGCGGCCCCGCCAACCTGGAGCAGCTCGCCCGCTTCCTCTCCGACACCGTCCTGCTCACCGGCCACGGCTTCGAGGCGCCCGCGCCCGCGCCGACCTGGGGCCCGCTGGAGCGCACCGCCCCGGCGGGCGAGGGCCCGGTCGTCGCCGTGCTCTACTACCGCGCCCACCACATGAGCGGCAACACCGCCTTCGTGCACGCCCTGTGCGACGCCGTCGAGGCGGCGGGCGGACGGCCGCTGCCGCTGTACGTGGCCTCGCTGCGCGCCCCCGAGCCCGAGCTGATCGAGGAGCTGCGCGCCGCCGACGCCATCGTCACCACGGTCCTCGCGGCGGGCGGCACCAAGCCCGCAGAGGCTTCGGCAGGTGGCGACGACGAGTCCTGGGACGCGGGGGCGCTCGCCGCCCTGGACGTGCCGATCCTCCAGGCGCTGTGCCTGACCGGCTCGCGCGCCGACTGGGAGGACAACGACGAGGGCGTCTCGCCGCTGGACGCGGCCAGCCAGATCGCCGTGCCGGAGTTCGACGGCCGCCTGATCACCGTGCCGTTCTCCTTCAAGGAGATCGACGCGGACGGCCTGCCCGCGTACGTCGCCGACCCCGAGCGCGCGGCCCGCGTCGCCGGGATCGCCGTACGCCACGCGCGCCTCAAGCACATCCCGGCCGCCGACAAGCGCCTCGCCCTGGTCCTCTCCGCGTACCCGACCAAGCACTCCCGCATCGGCAACGCCGTCGGCCTGGACACCCCCGCGAGCGCGGTGGCGCTGCTCCGCCGCCTGCGGGAGGAGGGCTACGACTTCGGGGACGCCGAGATCCCCGGGCTCGTCTCCGGGGACGGCGACGAGCTGATCCGCGCGCTCATCGACGCGGGCGGCCACGACCAGGACTGGCTCACCGAGGAGCAGCTCGCGAAGAACCCGGTGCGCATCCCGGCCGCCGACTACAAGCGCTGGTACGCCACGCTGCCCGAGGAGCTGCGCACGGCCGTCGAGGAGCACTGGGGCCCGCCGCCCGGCGAGATGTTCGTCGACCGCAGCGCCAACCCGGAGGGCGACATCGTCCTCGCCGCCCTGCGGTACGGGAACCTGCTGATCCTCATCCAGCCGCCGCGCGGCTTCGGCGAGAACCCCATCGCGATCTACCACGACCCGGACCTGCCGCCCTCGCACCACTACCTGGCGGCCTACCGCTGGATCGCGGCCCCGGCCGCCGACGGCGGCTTCGGCGCCGACGCGATGGTCCACCTGGGCAAGCACGGCAACCTGGAGTGGCTGCCCGGCAAGAACGCGGGCCTGTCCGCCGCCTGCGCGCCCGACGCCGCCCTCGGCGACGTCCCGCTCGTCTACCCGTTCCTGGTCAACGACCCGGGCGAGGGCACCCAGGCCAAGCGCCGCGTGCACGCCACGCTCGTCGACCACCTCGTACCGCCCATGGCGCGCGCCGACTCCTACGGCGACATCGCGCGCCTGGAGCAGCTCCTGGACGAGTACGCGCAGATCAGCTCGATGGACCCGGCGAAGCTCCCGGCGATCCGCGCGCAGATCTGGACCCTCATCCAGGCCGCGCGGCTCGACCACGACCTCGGCCTGGAGGACCGGCCCGACGACGACGGCTTCGACGACTTCCTGCTGCACGTCGACGGCTGGCTGTGCGAGGTCAAGGACGCCCAGATCCGCGACGGCCTGCACGTCCTCGGCACCCCGCCGGGCGGCGCGGACCGCGTCAACCTCGTCCTCGCCATCCTGCGCGCCCGCCAGATCTGGGGCGGCACCACCGCCCTGCCCGGCCTGCGCGAGGCCCTCGGCCTGGACGAGTCGGCGGCCACGCGCACCACGGCCGACGCCGCCGAGGAGCAGGCCCGCGCGCTGGTGACGGCCATGGAGGACGCGGACTGGGACCTGGCGGCCGTACCGGCGGCGGTGGCGTCGGTCGCCGGGGACCGGCGCGAGCAGGTCGCGGCGGTCCTGGAGTTCGCCGCCCGCGAGGTGGTGCGGCGCCTGGCGGCGACCACGGCCGAGCTCGACCACGCCGTGCACGCCCTGAACGGCGGCTTCGTCCCGGCGGGCCCCTCCGGCTCCCCGCTGCGCGGCCTGGTCAACGTCCTGCCGACGGGCCGCAACTTCTACTCCGTCGACCCCAAGGCCGTGCCGTCCCGCCTCGCCTGGGAGACGGGCCAGGCCCTCGCCGACTCCCTCCTGGAGCGCTACCGCCGGGACAACGGGGAGTGGCCCGCCTCGGTCGGCCTGTCCCTGTGGGGCACCAGCGCGATGCGCACCGCGGGCGACGACGTGGCCGAGGCCCTGGCGCTGCTCGGCGTCCGCCCGGTCTGGGACGACGCCTCCCGCCGTGTCACGGGCCTGGAGCCGATCCCGTACGAGGAGCTGGGCCGGCCGCGCATCGACGTGACGCTGCGCATCTCCGGCTTCTTCCGCGACGCGTTCCCGCACACGATCGGCCTCCTGGACGACGCGGTGCGCCTCGCGGCCTCGCTGGAGGAGCCCGCCGAGGCCAACCACGTCCGGGCCCACGTCCAGGCCGACCTCGCCGAGCACGGCGACGAGCGCCGCGCCACCACCCGCATCTTCGGCTCCCGCCCCGGCACGTACGGCGCGGGCCTGCTCCAGCTCATCGACTCCAAGGACTGGCGCACGGACGCGGACCTCGCCGAGGTCTACACGGTCTGGGGCGGCTACGCCTACGGCCGCGGCCTGGAGGGCCGCTCGGCCCGTACCGAGATGGAGACGGCGTACAAGCGCATCGCGGTCGCGGCCAAGAACACCGACACCCGCGAGCACGACATCGCCGACTCCGACGACTACTTCCAGTACCACGGCGGCATGGTCGCCACGGTGAAGGCGCTGCGCGGCGGCAAGGCCCCCGAGGCGTACATCGGCGACTCCACCCGCCCGGAGACGGTCCGCACCCGCACCCTCGTCGAGGAGACCAGCCGCGTCTTCCGCGCCCGCGTGGTGAACCCCAAGTGGATCGAGGCGATGCGCCGCCACGGCTACAAGGGCGCCTTCGAGCTGGCCGCCACCGTCGACTACCTCTTCGGCTACGACGCCACCACCGGGGTCGTCGCCGACTGGATGTACGACAAGCTCACGGAGGCCTACGTCCTGGACCCGGCCAACCGGGAGTTCCTCCAGGAGGCCAACCCCTGGGCCCTGCACGGCATCGCCGAGCGCCTGCTCGAGGCGGAGTCCCGGGGCATGTGGGAGAAGCCCGACCCGGCCGTCCTCGAGGCCCTGCGCGAGGTCTACCTGGAGACCGAGGGCGACCTGGAGGCCGACGAGTCCTGACCCGCCCCCGCACCGCTTGCCGTCCTGACGGCCGCGCCCTACGCTCCATCTGACGGTTCGTCAGATACGGGCGGGGCGCGGCCCCGGGCACCCGGCGGGCGGCAGGAGGTGCGGCATGAGCGGCACGGAGTCCGGCACCAGCGACATCCCCAGGGTCATCAGCGTCGACGACCACGTGATCGAACCGGCGCACCTCTTCGCGACCTGGCTGCCGAGGAAGTACCGCGAGAAGGGCCCCCAGCCCTTCACCGCGGGCATCGGCGAACTCCGCTACGTCGGCGGGAAGTACCGCTTCACCACCGACCCCGAGGGCCAGGTCACCGACTGGTGGCGGTACGAGGGGGAGGTCTTCCCGTACAAGCGGATCATCGCGGCCGTGGGGTTCTCGCGCGACGAGATGACCCTCGACGGCATCACCCGCGAGCAGATGCGGCCCGGCTGCTGGGACCCGAAGGCGCGCCTGGCGGACATGGACCTCAACCACGTCGAGGCCTCGCTGTGCTTCCCGACGTTCCCGCGCTTCTGCGGGCAGACGTTCGCCGAGGCCGAGGACAAGGAGGTCGCCCTTGCCTGCGTGCGGGCGTACAACGACTGGATGGTCGAGGAGTGGTGCGGGGACAGCGGCGGGCGGCTGATCCCGCTGTGCCTCGTCCCGCTGTGGGACGTGGAGCTGGCCGTCGCGGAGATCCGGCGCAACGCCGCGCGCGGCGTGCGGGCGGTGACGTTCTCCGAGATCCCGACGTACCTGGGGCTGCCGTCCATCCACTGCGGGTACTGGGACCCGTTCTTCGCCGCGTGCGAGGAGACGGGCACCGTCGTGAACATGCACATCGGCAGCAGCTCCCAGATGCCCGCCGCCTCGCCCGACGCCCCGCCGGCCGTGCAGGCCACGCTCTCCTTCAACAACGCCATGGCGTCGATGACGGACTTCCTGTTCTCCGGGGTCCTGGTGCGCTTCCCGCGGCTGAAACTGGCGTACAGCGAGGGGCAGATGGGCTGGATTCCGTACGCCCTTGAGCGCGCCGACGACGTGTGGGAGGAGCACCGCGCCTGGGGCGGGGTGCGGGACCTGATCCCCGAGCCGCCGTCGACGTACTACTACCGGCAGGTCTTCTGCTGCTTCTTCCGCGACAAGCACGGCATCGAGGCCATCGACACCGTCGGCGTGGACAACGCCACCTTCGAGACCGACTACCCGCACGTCGACTCGACCTGGCCGCACACCAAGCAGGTGGCCGCCGAGCACGTGGCCGGGCTGCCGGACGAGGTGGCGTACAAGCTGCTCCGCGGCAACGCGATTCGTATGCTGGACCTGCCGTTCGACCGGGACCGGACGGCCGCGGCCACCGCCTGACCCGGGCCCCCGGTTCCCGCCGGGCCCCGGCGCCGCGGTCCGCGCACGCGAGGCGGAGGGGGCGGGGAGCGGATGGGCGGCGCGGTGACAGGGGCCCTGGCCACGCTGGGCCGGCGGTACGTGCGCGACGCCCCCGGCACCCTCGGCAAGGCCGTGCTCGCCACCCGGTTCCTCAACCCCTGGCTGCGGGACCACCCGCGCCGCAGGGTCGTCGAGACGGTCTTCGGCGCCCGGTTCGCCGTCGACACCCAGGACCTCATCCAGCGCTACATCTACCTCTTCGGCGTCTGGGAGCCGCACCTGACGCGCTGGCTCCGCGACCGGCTGCGCCCCGGCGACGTCTTCGTGGACGTCGGCGCGAACATCGGCTACCTCAGCGTGCTCGCCTCGCGCCTGGTCGGCCCGGCGGGCCGGGTGGTCGCCGTCGAGGCCTCGCCCGACCTCCACCGGCAGGTGCTTCGCCACCGGGAGCTCAACGGCTGCGCCAACCTCCGCGCGGTCAACGCCGCCGTCTCCGACCGCCCCGAGACGCTCACCTTCGTCCTGGCCAGCGCGTGCAACCGCGGCGCGAACAGCGTCGTCCCGTGGGACGGGCCGGTGGAGTCCCGCTTCGAGACGCGCGCCGTCCCGCTGCCCGACCTCCTGGAGCCCGGCGAACTGGCCCGTGCCCGGGTGATCAAGGTGGACGTCGAGGGCGCCGAGGGCGGCGTCGTCCGCGGCCTCGCCCCCGCCCTCGGCCGGCTGCGGCCGGACGTGGAGATCGCCGTGGAGGTCACCCCGGACCGGATGGCGCGGCTCGGCGACAGCGTCGACGAGCTCCTGGCGACGATGCGCGCGCACGGCTTCCACACGTACCGCCTGGCCAACGACTACGCGCCCGGCAGCTACCCGGCGGCCGTCCGCCACGCGCGGTGCGTGCCGGTCCGCTGGCGCGAACCCGTGCGCGGCGAGAGCGACCTGGTCTTCTCGCGGGTGGACGCAGAGACGCTGGGGTGACGCGGCCGCACCCGGGCGGTGCTCCGGGGCCCGGCCGGGGTCAGCCGAGGTGACCGGGGTCAGCCGGGGCGATCCGGATCAGCCGAGGTGGCCCCGATCAGCCGAGGTGGCCCGGGTAGTGCCACCGCAGGTCCGCCAGGGCCCGGGCCCGGGACTCCACCACGGCCATGCGCGCGGTGCGCTCCGCGGTGTCGGTGTGCGCGGCCTGGCCGGTGACCTGGCCCTCCCACTTGCGGTAGAGCAGCCCGGCCTCGGCGGAGAACCAGCCGCGCGCCACCATGTTGAGGGCCAGGAGCAGGCCGGTGTCCTCCGAGGCGGGCAGCGCCATCCAGCCGCCGACGGCCACGAGCAGCTCGCGGCGCACGCACAGCGTCGCCGGGTGCACCGGGGCGCGGTAGCCGTTCGCCTTCCAGCAGCGCAGCAGGGTCTCGCGCTCGACCGGGCCGTGGCAGGGGTCGCCGGGGAAGCCGGCCGTCGACCCGTCGGGCAGCAGGTCGAGCACCCGCGACGTCGCCCAGCCGAGAGTCGGGTCGCCCTCCAGCGCCGCCAGGTCGCGGGCGAGCGCGCCCGGCGTGAGCTGGTCGTCGGCGTCCAGGACCTTCACGTACGCGCCGTCGGCGTGGGCGAGGGCCATGGTGCGGGCCACGCCGGGGCCGCCCGCCCGGCCCTGGAGGAAGGTCACCCGGCTGTCCCGGGGCACGTGGCGGCGGACCTCGTCGCCCTGCCCGTCCTCCTGGACCACCCAGTGCCACTGCCAGCCCCGCGGTAACTCCTGCCGGCACAGGGACGCATAGGCGTCCGGCAGATAGCGGGCGGAGGGCGCGTGCACGGCCGTGACCACGACGACGCGCCGGCGCGCGGCGCTCACCGCGTTTCCCCGTTCCGTTTTTGCCTCGGAGGAAAGTCGGGCCGCTTCCCGGAGTTTCGGACCGGTTTCCCCGGCGGTAATCCGGGCGGGTTCGCCGAGGGGTTCGCCAGGGGGTTCGTCGAGAGGGTCACCGATGGGGTCGCCGACGGGTTCGCCGAGGGGGCCGCGATATTGCCCGACCAGCCGGTATGTGTGTGGCGAAACGGCCTTTTCGGCACATGGAACGGCCCGATCGCTGGCGACGGGGGATGCACCAGCGATCGGGCTCTGCCCCACCGTACCAAGGCCGCCCGCGCCACAAGCGAACTGCCTGGCTCAACGGGAGAGTTGTGACCGGGATCACGTACGGGCCGAACGGGCCCGGCGGGCCGGCCGGACGGGGCGTATCCCATAGGGGTCACTTCTCGCACGGGGGCGCGTAGGGGAGGCGTGGCATATATTCACGCCAGTTCTTGCGTATCAGAACACCGCGCGTGGTCGAGCAGATACGCCGAATCGCCGCCTTGGCGTCCAAGTTCCACAGCCGGACGGTATCGGTGCCGCTGGCGACGCCGAGCATGTGGCTTTGCGGGCTGAACGACAAAAACCCGCCCGTCTTGGCATTGGGGCTCATCGACTGCCCGATGGGCGAGGCCCTGGCGGCGTGGGCGACGTCCCAGAGCCGGACGGTGTTGTCGTGGCTGCCGGTCGCCAGGGTGCGGCCGTCCTGGCTGAACGTCAGCGACACGATCGCGTCCGTGTGACCCGTCAGGGACGCCTCGAAACGGGCCCCGCCGGGCGGGCCGCCCACCCGCCAGAGCCGGACCGTGCCGTCGTCGCTGCCACTGGCCAGGGTGCGGCCGTCCGGCCCGTAGGCCAGCTTGTTGACCGGCCCGAGGTGCCCCTCGAGGGGCGCGCCCCGCCGGCCGGGGCGCGCCGGGTCCGCCACGTCCCACAGCCGGACCGTGCCGTCGGAGCTGCCGCTGGCGAGGGTGGCGCCGTCCGCGGCGAAGGCGAGGGAGTTGACGTAGCCCTTGTGGCCGGTGAGCGGGGTGCCGAGGCGGCGGACGCGGGAGAAGTCGCGCACGTCCCAGAGCTGCACCGTCCGGTCGACGTAGGGAGTGGCCAGCGTGCGCCCGTCCGGACTGAAGGCCAGCGCCGCCGCGAACCGCGTCCGCAGCGTCACGGACCTCCCGTACGGGACCGGGCGCGCCGGGTCGGAGACGTTCCACAGCCGCACCGTGCGGTCCCCGGTCAGCACCGCGAGCGTGCGCCCGTCGGGCGAGAACACCAGCGTACGGACGTACTCCTCGCCCGGCTTGAACGAACGCCCGATCGCCACCGGCCGGTTGGGCCGCCGCACGTCCCACAGCCGGACCCGGTCGTCGCGCCCGGCCGTGGCCAGCACCTTCCCGTCGGGGCGGAACGTACCGGTCCGGCCGATCATGTCCGACGTCGGGATGGACCACAGGCGCACCTTGGCGTCGCCGCTCCCGGTGGCGAGCGTCCTCCCGTCGGGGCTGAAGCCGAGGGCGTACATCTCGCCGCTGCCGCCGGTCAGGTGCTCGCCGACCTGCGAGGGGCGCGCCGGGTCGCTGACGTTCCACAGACTCGCCGTGGAGTCGGCGCTGGCGGCCGCCAGCATCGTCCCGGCCGCGTTGAAGTCCACCGACCACAGGGGGCCGGTGTGCCCGGTGAGCGGCGAGCCGAGGGGCCTGCCGCGGCGGGGGTCGGCGACGTTCCAGAGCCGGATGGTGTTGTCGACGCCGCCGCTGGCGAGCGTCCGGCCGTCGGGGCTGAAGTCCACGGAGTGCACGGTGCTCTTGTGGCCTCTCAGCACGGTGCCGGCCGGGCGCGGGCGGTCCCGGTCCGCCATGTCCCACAGCCGGATGGTGCCGTCGTCGCCCCCGGCCGCGAGCGTCCGCCCGTCGGGCCGGAACGCCACCGAACGCACCGCGGCCGTATGGCCCTTCAGGGCGCCGAGCGCCCGCGGGCGGCGCGGGTCGGCCACGTTCCACAGCCCTACGGTGTGGTTGTCGTTGGCGGAGACCAGCGTCCGCCCGTCCGGGGAGAAGGCCAGCAGGTAGACGGTGCCGCCGCGACCGGGCACCGGCGCGCCAAGCGGCCGCGGCCGGCGCGGGTCGCGCACGTCCCACAGCCGTACGGTGCCGTCGTCGGAGGCGCTGGCGAGCAGGGTGCCGTCCGGGCTGAACACGGCGGTGCTCACCCAGCTCCGGTGGCCGGTCAGCGCCTTGCCGAGGGGCTTGGGGCGGCCGGGGTCGGACACGTCCCACAGCCGGACGGTCCGGTCGTAGCTGGCGGAGGCCAGCAGCTGTCCGTCCGGGCGGAACGAGGTGAGGTAGACGGCGCCGGTGTGGCCGAGCAGCGGCGTGGCCAGGGGCGCGTTCACGATGGAGACCAGGCGGTTGCGCGTGCCCTCGTCCCGGGGCCGCAGCCGGTGCGCCACCAGCGCGAGCTGGGCGGACAGGGACGGGTCGGTGTCCTCGGCCCGATCGGCCTCGGCGACCACCTGCGCGAACACCGCGTCGTTGCGCTCCGACACCGCGTCGTTGCGCTGCTGCCCCGCCACCACCGCCGAGACGACGGCGAGCAGCGCGAGCACGACCAGCGCCGCCACTGCGCCCCGGCTGATCCACAGCGTGCGCCTGCGCAGCCCGGCCGACGCGGCCAGGAACTGCGCCGCGCCCCGCGTCAGCAGGGTGGCGTCGGCGGACTCGGCCCAGGCGCGGGCCTGTTCGAGGCGGGAGCCGCGGTAGAGCAGGGACGGGTCGCGGCCGGAGTCCTCCCAGGTCCGGCTGTCCTCCTCCAGGCGCTGGCGGAGCAGGTGGTCGCTGCGGCCCTCGTCGATCCAGTCCCGCAGCCGGGGCCAGGCGTGCAGCAGGGCCTCGTGGGTGATCTCCACGGTGTCCGCGTCGAGCGTCACCAGGCGGGCCCGGACCAGGGCCTCCAGCGACTCCTCGGTCTTGCCGGGGTTCGCCGACTCCTCCGCGAGCTGGCGCCGGGTGCCGCGCCGGCGGGTGGCGTGGGTGTCCTCGCCGAGCCGGACCAGGCGGAGCAGCAGCAGCCGGGCGGCCGCGCGGGCCGCCGGGTCGAGCCCGGACCAGGCGCGCTCGGCGGTCGCGGCCACCGCGCCCTGGATGCCGCCGGCCGCGCGGTAGCCCGCCACCGTGAGCTTGCCGGTCTTGCGCCGCTGCCAGGTGGCGAGCAGCGCGTGCGACAGGAGCGGCAGCACGCCCGCGTCGTGGGCGCCGCGGGGCTCGTCCGTGCTCACCTCCCGGACGATGAGCTCCGCGAGCCCCGGCTCCAGTTCGAGCCCCACGGCCTTGGCGGGCCCGGTCACCGCCTGCCGCAGCTCGGCGGTGGTCAGCGGCCCGAGCACCATGTGCCGGTGCTGCAGCGCGTCGGCCAGCTCCGGGTACCCGAGGCAGGCCTCGTAGAAGTCGGCGCGCACCCCGAGGACGACGAGCGCGGAGGCGGACGCGCCCGCCTCGCCGGGCGAGCACAGGGCGTGCAGCAGCTGTACGAAGTCCCGCCGCTCGGCCTCGTCCGGGCAGAGGGTGAACGCCTCCTCGAACTGGTCCACGATGACGACGGGCCGCCCCCCGGCCGGCGCCACCCGCCCCGCCCAGGCGGCGACGGCCTCCCGCACGCGGTCCGCGGGGGAGCTACGGGACGGGGGAGTCGGGTGATCGAGCCCGGGTATGAGCCGCGCCAGCTCCGCGACGGGCTCGGTGCCGGGGACGAGGGGGACCACCGGCCCGACCGGGAGGTCGTCGCCGAGGGCGCCGCTCTGCAGGGCGGGCACCAGACCGGCGTGCAGCAGCGAGGACTTCCCCGCGCCGGAGGCGCCCACGAGCATGACCAGGCCACCGGTCCTGCCGGCCGCGCGGAGCTGGGCGACGAGGGCCTCGGTGCTCCGCTCCCGGCCGAAGAACCACTGGGCGTCCTGCCTGCGGTACGAGGCGAGGCCGCGGTACGGACACACGGTGGGCGCGGCGGCCGCGTCGGCGGACCGCTCCTCGCCGTCCGGGGGCGCGGCGGCGGTGTCGCCGACGGGGTCGGCGACGGCGCTGGCCCACAGGCGCTGCCAGTGGGTGAGGTCGTACAGGCCGGTGGAGACGGGCACCGGCCGCTCGCGCCGCGCCTCGGGGATCAGGACGTGCAGGACCGCGGCGAGGGCGGCGAACTGGGCGGGCACGTTCTTGGCCCGCCGCCAGTCGCTGATCCGCTGGGCGGAGACGCGCACGGGCCGCCCGCGCTCGTCGGCGCGCTGCAGCCGCGCGACCGAGTCGGACACGCGCTTGAGGGGAGGGTTGCCGGCTTCCTGGTACAGCAGGGCGAGTCGTTCCGCGAAGGCTGTGCGTGCCCCTGAGTCGGAGCTCAAGGCCTCCTCCCCTCCCTGCCGCCGAGCCTGACCGTCCGGACCGGAAAACTCACTCTATCTGCCTGACCTGCGGGGACGAGGGCTGGACGACCCCGGAACCTCCTCGCGGCAGCCCAAGAATGGCAGGATCGCGGCGCAGTAGCGATGGCACCGAGCGGTGTCGGAGCAGGCCGCCGGGCCGAGGCCCGGAGAGGCGGCTGCCGACCCCGCGCCTTCTCGGCTGGTTTTCGCCGGAGTGACGCAGTGGCGGCGAGGCACCCCTCCTCGCGCGCACCCGGCGATCCCCCAAGACCGGCCAGGCCCGGACCGCACCCCCACGGCGCGGCTCCGGGCCACCTCCACCTGGTGCCCGCACGGGCTGGGGCTTGTCCGTGCTCCCGCCTGGGACGGGCTGCCCGCGTCTCCCGGGGCTTCCGGGGCTCGGGCTGCCCGGGGTTCCTGGGACACGGGGCTCCCTGGGACACGGGCTCCCCGGGGCGGGTCGTCCGCGCTCCCGGGGCACGGACCGCCCGCGCTCCTCCGGGAGCACGGGCCGCCGCCCGCGTCGGCCGGTACCGGTCCTCACGAGGGGAGGGACCGGCACCGCCCCGACGCGCGGCGCGAACGGCCACCGGCCCACCCCTCGACCCATGCCTCTCCACCCCGTGGAACTGCGCCGGAAACGAGAGACGACGCGAGACGACGAGAGACGACACAACGTTCCCAGGAACTCTCCGCGTCATGCGTATTCGGTCAACTCCGGCCGAGAGGCAGCGAAACAGGCCACATCCGGTCCCGTCTGTTCTCCGGTACCCGACCCGGCGCCACCATGGTCGGCTCGCAGGGCGCGCCGCGCCGTGGGGAGCAAGCCTGGGGGTGCTGATGAAACGCGTGTGGCCGCCGTCCTCATTTCTCGGCCGGTTGCAGCCCGCGACACGGGAGGAACTCCTGCACCAGGGCACCCCGATGACCTACCCGCCGAACCGGGCCCTGCTCCAGCAGGGCGACGAGAGCCGGCACGTCCTGCTGCTCACGGGCGGTGTCGTGAAGGTCGTCGCCAGCGCGGAGTGCGGCTACGAGATGCTGCTCGCCGTCCGTATAGCCGGTGACCTGGTCGGAGAGATGGCGGCCTTCGAGGAGCGCCCCCGGTCCGGCACAGTGATCGCATGCGGTGACGTGACCGCGCGGATCATCCAGATGCGGACACTGGAGACCTTCCTCTCCCGCCACCCGGACGCCATGCGAGCCATCCTCCACATGCTCTGCGCCCGGCTCCGCTGGGCCAACCGGCGTCGCATCGACTTCCAGGCCTACGACTCGCTGACCCGGCTGGCCCGGGTCCTCGCCGAGCTGTGCCAGGCCTACGCCCAGCCCGCCCCGGACGGCGACGGCAGGCGGTGCGACCTCGGCGTGACGCTGACCCAGAGGGAACTCGCGTCGTTGGCCGGACTCAAGCTCAACACGGCCGAGAAGAAGCTGGCCGAGCTGACGGCGCAGGGCCTCGTGGAACGCAGCTACAGAAACATCACCATCTGTGACGTTCCGAAACTCTTCGAATTCGCCAGAGTCGTCGCCGACAACCCGTACTGATACGGAATCACCTCGGGAACTCTCTCCTAGCCTCTCGGGCAGCACTTCGCGGGCGTACTCCGCCCCCTGTCCGCTCGGAGAGGAAAGATCAGTTGGCTGCGTGGCCTGATTTCCATCCCTGCACCTGCATAGCCGTGGACGCACAGGCCTATGGGAGCAACAACGACCGTAGGCAGTCAGAAATCCAGCACGACCTGCCGCGGCTTCTCGACCGCGCCGCCAGGCGCGCGGGCATGGACCGCACGCAATGGCAGATCCAGTGCAAGGGCGACGAACAACTGGCGGTGCGGCCCCTCGACGGCGGGGAACCCCGTCTGGTCGACGACTACGTCCGCCATCTCGTCGCCGAACTGCGCGAGTACAACGCCCAGCGCGTCCCGCAGGCTCGCATGCGCCTACGGGCCGCGCTCCACCAGGGACTGGTGGAGCTGGCCGACAACGGCTTCGCCGGCACGGCCGTGGTGGCCACGGCGCGCCTGCTGAACGCGCCACCCCTGTACGAGGCGCTGGCGGCGCACCCCGGAGCCGACCTGGCGGTGCTGCTGTCCGACGACGTCTACCGCTCCACGGTCGCGGGCGGCCACACCGCGATGAGTCCCGGGGACTTCACCCGCGTCGCCGTCCAGGTGAAGGAGTACGAGGCGACGGCGTGGTTGCACGTGCCCGCGCACGGCACGGCGACCGCCGCTCCACAAGAACCCGGGACCGCGGACACGGGGAGCCCCGCGGTCCCGGCACCGGGGGAGCCCGCGGCCGGCCGGCGGGGGCCGGCCGCGGGCGGAACCGACAGGGTCGGGATCAGCAACGCGTACAGCGCCGAGAACATCAACGTCACCAACGTCGCCGGCGCCGTGGACGCCCGGGGCGCCGTCTTCGGCTTCGGGAGCGCCGGTGGCTGACCCGGACCAGGACATCGGGCCGGCCGTCCCGCCCGTACCCACCGCTGACGGGTACGACGAGACGCCCGTACCCGAGGCGCCCGACGGCGTACCGGAAGCCGGGGATGGGGCCCGAGCCCCGGACGTGGGCCCCGGCACGGCGTCCGAGCCGCGGCCGGAGCCGGACGAACGCGAGGAGGACGACCGGGGCTACGACGACCTGCGCCGTGTCCACCAACTGGTCAACAACAACTTCTACGGTGTCGTCGACGCCTCGGGAGCGGCCTTCGGCTTCGGTGGCACGTCGTCTCCGGGCCTCGCCCCCGGCAGCATCGAGCCCGAGGAGACGGACCGCGCCCTGCGCTTCTACGTCCCGCCGCGGCCCTGTTTCGACGAGGCGCTCCGCAAGCTGCGCGAGGACGCCCTCGTCGTCCTGATCGGCCAGGAGAACCGGGGCCGGGGAGCCGGCTCCCTCGCTCTGCTCAGGGAGATCCTGGGCGAGGGGGCCAAGCTGCGCAGCCTGTCGCCCGCCAACGCGCTCGCCGAACTGGCCGCGTCGCGGGACCTGAAGCCGGGTCAGGGGTACGTCATCCTCGACTACGTCGGCGAACTGGCCCAGCAGGCCGTCCAGGCCTACGAGATCCGGCGGCTGAGTGAACGCCTGCGCCGCAAAGGGTCGTACCTGGTCATCACGGCGGGTGACACGACCCGGCGGCGGCTGGCACTGCGGGACCACTGCGTGCTGTGGCAGGCCCCGGACCCCGTGGAACTGTTCGCGCACTGCCGGGAGAAGCTGCCGTACGTCGAACCGGCACCGGACGCCGAGAGGGAGCTCCTGGCGCGGATCGGCGAGCGGCAGCGGCCGGCGGACGTGGTGGCTGCGGCCGTGGCCCTGAGCGAGCAGGGCGCGGAGAAGGCTTTGGAGACCCTCCGCGACCGGTGCCGGGACCTGGTGCGGGAGCTGTTCCGCAAGCGGCCGTCCGCGGACGACCTGATCCCGCTCGCGGCCCTGGCCTTCCTGGAGGGCATACCGGAGCGGACGTTCGAGAAGGAGTGCGCCGCGCTCACCGGCCACGTGCGCGACTGGGAGCGGACCGGCGAGGCACCGGCCGCGGAACCGGACGAGGAGGCCGGGCCCGTGCCGGGCGGTGCGGTGGCCCAGCAGTCCCGGGCCAGGTGGAAGGAGCGGGCGGTGGGGCTCGTGACGACCGAGTACCGCCCGGGGCCGGGCGGGGACGAGGGGCGCAGCGAGCGGTGCCTGGTCTTCACCGAACCCCGTGTCCGCGAGTTCGTCATCGCGGAGCTGCACGACCTGTACGGCTACGAGCTCTGGTACCCGCTGCGCCGGTGGCTGGCCGACCTGGCCCTGGCGGGCGACCTGGACACGCGTATGGAGGTGGCCCGCGGCGTCGCGATCCTCGGACGGCACGCGCTCGTCGAGGTCGACGAGTACATGCTGAAGGCGTGGTCCGACGGCCTCACCAACCAGCGGGTGACGGCCGCGCTGACGTTGCAGTTCATGTGCGACGTCGAGCACCTCGCACCACAGGCGCTGACCATCGTCCTGGGCTGGACCGAGCGCAGCGGCCCGAACCGTGCCGTCACGGCGGCCATGGCGCTGACGGGCCGCCTCGGCTCCCTCTACCGGCTGCAGGCGCTCAACTCGCTCTGGGCCCTCACGCTCCGGGGGGAGCGGATCGCCTTCTCGGCCCGTCGTTCGCTGGCCCTGCTGCTGCAGAACGCCGAACACGACCCGCGCAGCGCGGTGATCATTCTGCGGTTCGTCCGCACCGTGCTCGCCCAGGAGGCGCCTCGTTCCAGGGAGCGGTCCGTCGCGCTGCGCACGGCTGTCCATCTCCTTGAGGCCACCCGGCTGGAGACCGCCGAACCCGTCACCGCGGCCCTTCTGCGTACCGTCCCGGACAGCGCCCGTCACCTCGGGGTCCTGTGGGCGGACGTCCTGCACAGCGCCAACCGGAGCCGAGCGGTCAGCGCCCTGTGCCGGACGCTGGTGCAGTTGCGGGACGACCCCTCCGTCACCGGCGCCGTACGCGAACTCGGCGAGTCCATGCGCGGCGCCATGAGCCGACACCAGTGGGCCGCGCTCAGCCACCGCCTGACCGTCGCCCTCAAGCACCCCGACTTCGCGATCCCCGGCACCCGCCAACTGGCGCGAGTGCTGCTCGGATCGCTGCGCGGCCGACCGCCGGCGGACTCCCGGCACGTGCCCGCGTCCTTCACCCGTCCGCCTACCCGCACAACCGCCCGAGGAGGCCGAAGCAAGTGAACTACCCGGTCATCGCCGAGCACGTCCTGGCCACGGTCCAGGGCACCTGGTGGTCCAGACGCCGCCGCCGGGACGACGTGCCGCAACTGCCGCCCGGAGCCGTGTACGTCTTCAGGGTGGGCGGCAACTACCGCTCGTTCCCCGAAGGCATGGTGTTCGACCCGTCCCACCCCGACGTACTCGACGCCTCCTCG
Source organism: Streptomyces sp. CC224B (assembly GCF_030010595.1). Classification (NCBI taxonomy): domain Bacteria; kingdom Bacillati; phylum Actinomycetota; class Actinomycetes; order Kitasatosporales; family Streptomycetaceae; genus Streptomyces; species Streptomyces sp. CC224B. The sequence goes on from NZ_JASCXL010000002.1 coordinate 113,960, forward strand.
GTCAGCCTGGTCGACACCCGGGCGCGCCTGGTCGAGGTCGAGCGCACCCTGCCGTCGGTGAGCGAGGCGGACAACTTCACGTTGCGGGCGTCCTTCACCTGCCAGGTGACCGACCCGGCCGTCATCGCCCGGCAGGGGATCATCGACGTGACCGTCGCGCTGCGCGCGTATCTGATGGGCGACGGTGATCTGCCGCGGGTGAGCGCCGGGCACCGCGTGGAGGAGGTCAACGCGGTACGCACCGAGGCCAGTCACCGTATGACCGCCTACAGCGCGATCGTGCCGCCGCGGGTCGCGGGCATGAGCGTGGAGTTCGTCAGCGCCGAGGTGCACGCGTCGGACGACCTGCGGGACTGGGAGCAGAGACTGCGCGACGAGCGGCGCTCCTGGGAACTGCAGCGGGGACAGCGCGACTTCGAGACCCAGGACGCGCTGCGGATCGCGGAACTCCTCTCCCAGGGGTCCGACCACGTGGACGCCTTCGGGATCGCCCGCAAGGAGATCGACGTCAGCGAGGCGGCGGACCGCATCCACCGGATCGCCGACGAGGAGTCGACACGCCGCCACGCCGCCGAGACGGCGGACCGGGCCCACGCCCAGGCGCGGGAGACGGCGGAGGCGCAGATGCGCCGCGACATGCTGCTGACACTGCTCCGGCAGATGGCCGGAAGCGAGTACGTCGACTACCACCCGATTTTCGAGCAGGTCCTGCGGGAGATGGGCGGTCGGTCCGGATCGGACACCGAAAGCGCCGCGGGCACCACCCGCATGGTGGAGCCGGGCCCGGCGCGCTCCCGCTTCGGGGAACCGGGCCGGGACGGTGGGCGTGACTCGCGGGGTGACTTCGTCAAGGACGAGGACGATCTCGTTGACTGACTTCTTGACGGACCAGGTGAGGGCTTCCGGTACGGGGGGCGGCCAAGGCGGCGGAGACGCGGCGCCGCGCACGGCGAGGAGCCGGGCCGCGGCCCGCACTCCCGTGGACGGGACCGCCGCCCGCACTCCAAAGGACGGGCCCGGTGACCACCCCTACGACGACGGGCAGCCGGCCCGCACCGGCGTGAGCGAGCCGACTGCCCGCCCCAGGAATGCCGGAATCCACACCCCTACGACCCGCCGACCGTTCCACTTCGACGCCGCGCGGCGGCTGCGCACCCTGACCGGTGTCGACGAGGAACTGCTGGCCAGGGTCGGGTACGAGCGAAGCAAGTACACGGCCCTCGGCGGAGTGGTGCTCGGTACCTCCGTCATCGCGGCGTTCTCCATGTGGAACTTCGCCACCGAGGCGCTGGGCAGGGTTTCCGCGGTGGCCCTGGTCCCGACGGTCATCTGGATGCTGTTCGTGCTCAACCTCGACCGTTGGCTGGTCACCCCGCAACCCAACGCGCGGAGACGGGTCGGCCCCCTCCTCACCCGTCTGCTGATCGCCGTGCTGCTCGGCGCGGTGATCGCGGAGCCCTTGGTGCTGCGCGTCTTCCAGACGGCCATCGAGGAACACGTCGCCGACGAACGCACGGACACGATCGACCAGTTGCGCACGAACCTGGTCCGCTGCAACCCCGTACCGTCCACGACACGGACCGTCACTCCGGAGGGCTGCGGCAAGACGTACGTCCTCTCCTTCGGCAAGACACCCGGCGAGCGGGCCGAGGAACTGGCAGCCCTGCGCTCGGACGCCACCGTCCTGCAGAAGAGGGTGGACCGGGACACCGGCAAGCTGGAGAGGCTCGACTCCGAGGTGCGGGACGAGTGCCGCCGGCTGATCCGCATCGCCGCCACCGGCCTGTACCAGCGGACGTCCGAATGCCTGCGCCTGCGTGCCAAGGCGCGGGAGTACCGGACGACCCACCGCACCGAGGAGAACGAACGGCGGCTGGCCCGCATGAACAGCCGTATCTCGACGATCGAGGCCCAGCAGACCGCGTCCCGGGGCGCCTTCCTCAAGGCCCGGGCCGATGGGGTCGAGCGACGGCTGGAGGAGGAGCGCGCCCAGCAGCAGGAGATCGGTGTCCTGGAACGGATGCGGGCACTGGAGGAGCTCGCGACGGGTAACCCCGTGCTGTTCGTGGGCATCTGGCTGCTCCGCCTGCTGTTCGTCCTCCTCGACGTACTCCCCGTGCTGGTGAAGTACCTGAGCGGCGAGTCCGCGTACGACAGGATGCTGACCAGCGCGAGCAACAGCGGGGTGAAGATCCACGATGCCGAGGTCCGGCTCGCCGAGCGCCGGGCCATGGCCGACCTCGAGATGGCGCAGGACGCCATCGAGCAGGAGGTCAGGCGCCACCGCGCCGAGTCGGAAGCGGCTGCCCGGGAGCACGCGGCGGCGATGAACATCCGGGTCCGGCAGGCGGTGAACGCGCTGGAGGACGAGATCCGCCGCTCGTCGGCAGTCTGACGCCGCCGTCCGCACACGGGCCCCGGCGTCACGGAAGGGCAGGAGGAGGTATGACCACACCGGGGGGCGGCGCCGACACCGGCCCGGATGCCCGCACCGCGGCGGACGGCGGCGCCGAACTCGCCAGGGTCCTGCTGTCCGAGGCCCGCGAGGAAGTCGTGAGGGCCGACAACAAGGCCGGTGTGATGCTGGCGTCCCTCGGAGCGGCCCTGACGGCGCAGCTCGGCGCCATCGGCAGCGGCGTCATCACCCCCCGGCAGTACGCCGTCGTCCCCCAGCTCCTCCTCTGGCTGGGCTGCGGCGCCTGCCTCCCGGCACTCGCCCTGCTGGGCCTGGCCGTGACCCCCCGGCTCGGCACCCCCCACCGCCGTCGCACCCACTACTTCGGCGACGTGAGGCTCGCGACATCACTCACGCACCTGGAACGGACGATCCGCCACACGGACCTCGTGTCCCGGAACGTGAGCCAACTGATGACCCTGTCCCAGATCGCCTGGACCAAATACCGCTGCATCCACCACGCCCTGCCCTGGTGCACGGCGTTCTTCACCCTCACGCTCATAGGCATCTGGACAGGCACATCAACGACGTGACAGCGCACCCTTGGGACAACGGGGCCTCGGCCCCTACACACACCACCCATTGAGCACGAGCATCCCTGTCCGCCCGAGGCCATGCCCCACAACGACGCAGGGACCCGACCCGCTAAGCGGATCAGGCCCCTAACCTGGTACTTCACTGTCGAGTGGCGGGATTCGAACCCACGACCCCCTCGTCGCGAATGAGGTTCGGTTGGCGAGCCCGCCCCGATGGCGTTTCTGCAAGTCGGACCGGTGGACTCGGTTGGTGTCGCACGGCCGGAAAGGGGCTCGGGGAGCGGTTTGACTCCCAGATGGCTTCCAAGGGGGTCGGAGGTCATCGACAGTTCCGTTGAGCGGGGACTGACGCAGGAGGTGGTGCGCAGGCCGGTCATTGGCCGAGAGACGGATCGGGCCCGAAGTCGACGACCGTCATGGTGGCGGTCCCTCCCGGTGGACTTGTGAGTACTCCGCGTACGCGAACTGCGGTGCCGGTGTCATGGCAGTGGACTGCGGTGTGGTAATCGTCGTCGGGAAGATCCATCCAGATCGTGCGGCTGCGTCGTTGGAGCAGGGCTTGGACGCCCACCTTTCCCGTCTCGTCATCCGGATGCCGCCTGAGGTCGGTGACCAGGCCGTAGATCACGTGCTCACGGCTGTAAACGCTTGTTTTGAGTTGCTCGGACACTCTTTCCACGATGTCGATGGCATCGCGGTTGAATTCCACCTCGAGCGGGGTTCCTGCTGGTGCTGCCGCCACACGTGACCAGTTGAACGTGACGTCCAAGCTGTCTACGGCCTCGCTGTTCACAACCTTGGACAGTGCGTGGCACAGCTCGTAAGAAACGCCTTCGCCGATGGAGTCGGTGATTTCACTCGGGGTGGGGACTCGGTCGCTGGCCGCCATTTCTTCCAGTACGCCTAGCGCGCGCGACATAGTGGCGGTCACCCGACGGTCGAAAAGTGTCTCCTCAACTTCGATGTCGATCTGGTTCTGTCCCCGCTCGTACACATCCAGAGGAGAACGGGCTTGGCTAATGATGGGCACGATGTACGAGCCCTTACGGGTCTGACCAAGCCGTACGTCGCGGGCCTGCGCACGTGCTCGGGTGGGGAAGTTCCGGAAGTGCCCCTGGCGGCGGATGGTGGACGCAGCCGAGGCCACTCGGAGTCGCTTGGCGGACTGGAACAACTCGAAGCCGGCATCCAATGGGATGGAACCGTCTCGAAGGGAGGGGTGAGAGGCTCTGAGGTCTGTGACGTCGTGGAACACGGACGCAATGGCGTCTTGAACGGTTCGAATGTCCTCTGCGTTGATTCTTGCCAGGTCTTCGACGAGGATGCGCGCGCGTTTGGAGAAATCCGGAGCACCTGGCTTCATAGGAACCAGAACGACTTCCTCGGCAGCTCCCGGAAGACGCCAGAGTTCCGCCACATCGCTGCCGGATACAGTGGACCAGCCGGTCACCTTGAGGTAGCTGCGAATTTCGTCGGGTCCGAAGGGGACTTCGTCAAGGGCCACGTCAGTTCACCACCGTACTGCCGGTCAGAAGCAAACTCCGTGCCATGTCGAACATGGAACGCATGGATTTCACCGTCAACCGCTGGTCTTGAGGCAGATTGATGGCAGTGGTGACGCTACTGTGAGCCGCTTCTCGACCGTGCAGGCACGCCCAGTACCCGTGGCAGGCGAGGACGACTGAATCAGGATGCTGGGTGACCCATAACTCCAGATTGGATGGAACGACCAGGAGTACCAGGTGGCCGGGCGCCGATCGTTCTGTGCTGCGCAGCTTGTCGTACGTCTCGACGTCCAGGTCAAAGCTGTATCCGCCCCGGACAGTTCGTGGGCTCTCCGTGCACTTGAGCTGGATGTCGACCATGAGACCGCGGTCCCGGAGTGTGACGTCCACTCCGTCCTTGTCGACGTTCCAGTCTCCTACGGTGTAACCGCCCTGGGAGGCGATGGCATGCACATACGCGCGACTGATCTGTTCCTTTTGCCAGCTTGTCGCCCCACCCGCCACGCGCACCCCTCCCCGACGCTTGAGCGTGAGGATAGAGGTAAAAGGGGAAGCCGGAAATAGGGCCTCGACGGCCGTGTAGAGAGCCGTAGTTGAGTGCTCCATACCTGCTCCCCGCCATCTGGTTGAGCAACGACTCTGCGCTCTCTACGGTACGGGTCGCTACTGACAGTGATATTGGGCCTGAGCGGCGCCTGCCTCCGGACAGTCGCTTGCTACAGCGGAACGCCGAAGCGTGGAAGGGGTTGCGGATGTTCGTCGCAGTCTGACCATCGCGGGTGTAGTAGACCATGTTGATCAGGAGCACTGCCCAGCAGCGCAGTTGGGGGGTGAGATCCACATTCCGGTGCCGGTGAAGCCGTAGTGGACTCAGATGCCGTCGGCGGGGGTGGTGCCGAGGGCGGGTGCCAGAACAGGCCGCGTACGGGTTCCAGGTTGCCGGTCTGGACGGTCAGTGACTGCGTGATCCAGGCAGGGTCGGGCCCTGCTTGTCCTGGAGTGGCGGTCGCGGGGCTCAGCATGCAGCGCAGGAAGCTGACGAGGTTGTCGAGGACGGTGAACGCGCCAACGATGCCGAACACGCCACCCACGAGCCGGGCAGGCTTTAGACGGGGGCACTGACAGTGAGGACATGCATCCGGTCGAAGAGTCCGTCGCTGGCCAGGTCGCCGCAAGGCGGCCGGGTAGGGAGCTGTGTCCCGACGTCGGCTCCCGAATGCAGGTCAGGCCCGGTGCTGATTTCTCAGCACCGGGCCTGACCTGGTGTTTCTCTGTCGGGGTGGCGGGATTTGAACCCACGACCTCTTCGTCCCGAACGAAGCGCGCTGCCAAGCTGCGCCACACCCCGATGTCGATGCTCCGCTGCCTGTCAGCTCTGCTGTGCAGGTCGCGGCGACATCGATTACTTTAGCGGACCGGCGGCCGGAGACGAAATCCGGTTTCGGGGAGGGCCCGGGTCAGGTCCACTGGGAGCGCTCCGTGAGGGTCAGGAGCGTGGCCTCGGGCGGGCAGGCGAAGCGCAGCGGGGTGTAGCGGCTGGCGCCGCAGCCCGCCGAGACGTGCAGGTACGAGGTGTGGCCCCCGGCCTGGTGCGTGGAGAGGCCCTTCACGCGGTCCGTGTCCAGGTCGCAGTTGGTGACCAGGGCCCCGTAGAAGGGGACGCAGAGCTGGCCGCCGTGGGTGTGGCCGGCCAGGACCAGCGGGTAGCCGTCCGCGGTGAAGGCGTCCAGGGAGCGCAGGTAGGGGGCGTGCACGACGCCCAGGGAGAAGTCGGCGGCCGTGTCGGGGCCGCCCGCCACCCGCTCGTACCGGTCCCGCTTGATGTGCGGGTCGTCGAGCCCCGTGAACGCGATCTCGTAGCCGTCGATCTTGAGGGTGCCCCGGGTGTTCGTGAGGTTGACCCAGCCCGCCGCGTCGAAGCCGTCGCGCAGGCCCTCCCACGGGTTGTGGATCACACCCACGGCGGGCGGGTTGCCGTTCAGGCCGTGGCGGCCCTGCACCTTCTCGAGCAGGTACCGGGCGGGGTTGCGGAGCTTGGGGCCGTAGTAGTCGTTCGAGCCGAAGACGTACACCCCGGGGAAGGCCATCAGCGGGCCCAGCGCGTCCAGGACCTCGGGGACGCCCTCCGGGTCCGACAGGTTGTCGCCCGTGTTGATCACGAAGTCGGGGCGCAGGCCCGCCAGCGAGCGCAGCCAGCGCTGCTTCCTGCGCTGGCCCGACACCATGTGGATGTCCGAGACCTGGAGGACGCGCAGGGGGCGCATCCCCGGCGGCAGCACGGGGACGGTCACTCGCCGGAGGCGGAAGAGGCGGGTCTCGATGCCCGCCGAGTAGGCGATCCCGGCCGCGGCCGTCGCCGTGATTCCCAGAGGTACTGCGTATCGCGCGCGCATACCTCCATCGTGTCAGACCCCGTACGCGGCCCGAACGGCGAGCCCCGGGAGGCGAACCCGCGCCCGGCCTCCGGTCCCGGCCCGGAAATGAAGGGGCCAACCGCCGTGCCCACCTGCCACAATTGCCGCATGACCACGCTCAAGTCGAAGCTCAAGGACGACCTCAACGCCGCGATCAAGGAGCGCGACGAGCTCCGCTCCTCGACGCTCCGGCTGACCCTCGCCGCCGTGACGAAGGAGGAGGTCGCCGGCAAGGAGAAGCGCGAGCTCTCCGACGACGAGGTACAGAAGGTGATCACCCGCGAGGCGAAGAAGCGCCGCGAGGCCGCCGAGGCCTTCGCTCAGGGCGGCCGCCCCGAGCAGGCCGAGCGCGAGCGCGCCGAGGGCGAGGTCCTTGCCGCGTACCTGCCCAAGCAGCTCTCCGACGACGAGCTGGAGCGGATCGTCGCGGCCGCCGTCGCGGAGGCCAAGGGCGCGGGCGCCGAGGGCCCCAAGGCCATGGGCCAGGTCATGAAGATCGTGAACCCGAAGGTGGCCGGTCAGGCCGAGGGCGGCCGCGTCGCCGCCACGGTGAAGCGCCTGCTCGCGAGCGGTTGATCCGTTTCCGTTTTCGTTTTCCCTTCCCTTCCCTTTCCTTCGCTTCCCTCGTACCCGCTCGTACGTGAACGGGGGCGGCCCCGAGCCCAAGAGCTCGGGGCCGCCCCCGTAGACGTAGCGGAAGTCGTACCGGCGAGCGTCAGTCGCCGCGCCCGCCGAAGCCGTCCCCGCCGCCGATCACGTCCGGCCACGGGCTGCCGCCGGCACCGTCCCCGTCGCCGTCGCCCGGCTTGTCGTCATCCCCGTCGCCGTCGTCACCCCTGCCGCCGTCATGGTTGCCACCGCCGTCGCGGCCGTCGCCGTCGCCCGGCAGGTGCACCCGCTCGAAGCCGGGTGCGGGCTTGCCCTCCAGGGCGCCGCTCATCGCGTCGCGCCAGATCGGGCCGGGGACCTCGCCGCCGAAGACCTTGGCGTAGGGCGTGCCGCCGATGCTGATGTTGATCATCCTGCGCTCGTGGGCGGGGTCGCCGACCCAGACCGCGCCGGACATGTTCGGGGTGTAGCCCGCGAACCAGGCGGCGTACCGGAAGTCCGTCGTACCGGTCTTGCCCGCGCTCGCGCGGGAGCCGAGGCCCGCCTGGCGGCCGGTGCCGTCCTCGACGACGCCCCGCAGCAGCGTGTTCACCGTGTCGGCGGTCCGCTCCGACATCGCGCGCGAGCACTTCGACTTCGGCACCGGCAGGGACTTGCCGCCGATCGTCCTGATCGACTCGATGGCGATCGGCGTGCAGTACACACCGCGCGCGGCGAACGTCGCGTACGCGCTCGCCATCGTCAGCGGCGACACCTCCTGGGTGCCGAGCGCGATCGACGGGGCCTGGTCCATCGGCCTGCCGTCGGCCCGCTCGACGCCCATCTTGCCGGCCAGCTCCGTGACCGGGCAGATGCCGATGTCGTCGATCATCTGCACGAAGTACGTGTTGACGGACTTCGCGGTGGCCTCCCGCAGGCGGTAGGGGCCGACCTCGGACTCGTTCTCGTTGGTGAGCTTCTGCCCGCCGGTGTTCACCCAGGTCTTGCCGTCGCAGGCCGAGATCCGCTCCGGGTACGGCATCTCGTACGGGGCGGAGTAGCGCTTGCCCGCGGACATGCCGCGCTCCAGGGCGGCGGCCGCCACGATCGGCTTGAAGGTGGAGCCCGGCTGGTAGCCCGCGCCGCCGCCCATCGAGCGGTCGACGGACAGGTTGATCTCGGTCTCGTTCTTGCCGTAGCCGTAGGGGCGGGACTGGCCCATGCCGAGGATCTTGCCGCTGCCCGGCTCGACGATGGTCGCGGCGGTGGCCACGTCGTCGGTCTGGTAGACGTGGTCCTTGATCGAGTCCTGTACGGAAAGCTGGGTCTGCGGGTCCAGGGTGGTCTTGATCCTGAGGCCGCCGCGGTTCCAGAGCTTGGCGCGGGCCTCCCGGGTCTTGCCGAAGACCGGGTCGTTCAGGAAGACCTTCTCCACGTACTTGCAGAAGAACCCGGCGCCCTTCACGGCGGTGATGCAGCCGTTCTTCGGGCGGCTCACGTTCAGCTTGAGCGGGCTGCGCTTCGCGCGGTCGGCCTCGGCCTGCGAGATGTCGTGGGTCTCGGCCATGCGCTGGAGGACGACGTTGCGCCGCTGCCTGGCCTCCGTGGCGTCGTTCACCGGGTCGTAGCGGCTCGGCGACTGCACGATGCCCGCGAGCAGCGCGGCCTCCTGCAGCTTGAGGTCCTTGGCGGGCTTGGAGAAGTACCGCTGGGACGCCGCCTCGACGCCGTACGCCTGCTGACCGAAGTACGTGATGTTCAGGTAGTTCTTGAGGATCCGCTTCTTGCCGAGCTCCTCCTCGACCTGGATCGCGTACTTCAGCTCGCGGATCTTGCGGCCGAGCGTCTGCTGCGTGGCCTCGGCGACCTTCGCGGCGTCGTCGCCGGCCTCCTCCACGAAGACGTTCTTCACGTACTGCTGGGTGAGCGTCGAGGCGCCCTGGGAGACGCCGCCGCTCTGCGCGTTCTGGTTCAGGGCGCGCAGGATGCCCTTGAGGTCGACCGCGCCGTGCTCGTAGAAGCGCGAGTCCTCGATCGCGACGATCGCCTTCTGCATGTACGGGGAGATGCGCTTCAGCGGGACCACCGTGCGGTCACGCGAGTAGACCGTGGCGATGGGGCCGCCCGCGGCGTCCAGGATGGTGGTGCGCTGGCTCAGCGGCGGCTGCTTCAGAGTGGCCGGAAGCTCGTCGAAGCCCTCGACCGAACCCTTGGCCGCGAGGCCGATCACCCCCACGGCGGGCAGCGCGATCCCGGCGAGCACCGCGCCCGCGAGCACGCTGACGCCCAGGAACTTGGCGGCCTGCTGCGCTGGGGAGAGGCCGCCCCCCGATCGCTTGTTTCCCATGGGTGCAGCCTAATCCGTCGCCAAGGGCGTTCCGAGGGAGCGAGTGGATCTCGGGATGTTCGAGTGCCGGATCGTGACATCCGGGGGCAGGCGGGCCGGTGGGACGGGCCGGTGGGAACGAGCCGCCGCTGTGGCCGCGGCACGCGTACGCCCGCATCCGCGACGCGCGTACGCCTGCTGCTGCCGTGGCCGCGACCCGCGCATGCCTGCTGCCGCGGCCGCCACTCGCGTACGCCCGCGGATCTCGCTCCACGCCCAGGGGCCCGTGCACGTCCGCGGGTCACGTCCCACGCCCAGGGTTCCCGCGTACGCCCGCAGACTGCGAACGCGGCCTCTGCCCGAAGGCGCCCCCGCGGGCCGCCTTGACGGCACGGCGAAGGGCGGCGCCTACGTTCTGATTCGCCGGACAGACGGAGATGCCTTGGCCTAAGCTGCTCTCAACTGTCACGGCAGTGTGGCCCCGTACCCATTCCTACGTCGCTCTCTCGCTGTTCGTTCAGCTCCGTTCCGTTTTTCCGGAAGCTCTTCGCGTGGTCCTCGGCCGGTCGGGCCGAGCATGGTCCGGGTGGACCAGCGGGGGTCCGGTCCAGGGATCGGGTGTGGTCCGGCTGGGGAGCGGTGCGTGGTCCGTCCGCGGGTCGTTCCTGATGACCTTTGACGCATCTGTGTCGGGTCTCTGGCGGATCCCTGACCGAATCCGCCCCAACCGGCGCGCGTGTCCGCCGTGACGCAGCTCAACTGCCCGCATTTGCCGGGTAGGTCGTGCATGTCGCCAGCTCACTCCGTCGGGTGATCTGCCGCTTACGCATAGTCCGTTCGGGCCATCCAAGATTGGGCCCGAAGGGGGTGTTGCGCTGTGCCCACCTTCCGTAACGTCCTCAACTGGCGGCGGTGAATATGCCGCTGCCGCCGTGGGGGAGCCTCGATTCGGGAGAGGACGGCGCCGGTATGGGCTGGGTAACCGACTGGAGTGCGCAGGCCGCCTGCCGCACTACCGATCCGGACGAACTGTTCGTACAAGGAGCAGCGCAGAACAGGGCCAAGGCGGTGTGCACCGGCTGCCCGGTGCGGACCGAGTGCCTGGCCGACGCGCTCGACAACCGCGTCGAGTTCGGCGTGTGGGGTGGCATGACGGAGCGGGAGCGGCGCGCACTGCTGCGCAGGCGCCCCACGGTCACCTCATGGCGCCGGCTCCTTGAGACCGCGCGCTCCGAGTACGAGCGTGGCGCGGGCCTGCTGCCCGTGGACTTGGACAACGAGGAGACGTACGAGAGCTACGCCGCTGTGGGCTGACCCCACGTCAAGACTTCGGCAGAACAGGCTGACAGGCTGATCTGCTGACCGGTTCAGCGGGCCACCGGCTCTTCGGGGTGCCGCCGCGCTGTCGGGCGGCCCCGGAGCCGGGCCGGACCGCGCCCCGGCGCCCTCGGCGGGGCACGGGCTCCCACCGTGCGCCGACCGCCCCGTGCACCGCTGCGGACCGGCCGGTTCGGTGTGCGCCGCGTGCCCGCCCCGGGCGCCCGCCACGGGGACAGGCTCCGTACGACAGGACTCCGTACGGCAGGACTGACTACGTATGACAGGGCTGACTACGTAGGACAGGACTCCGTACGGCAGAGCAGCGGCGGCACAGGCCCGGTGCGGCGCGCGCCGGGTTCAGCGCGTGGGATCGTCGGTGTCCCCCGCGAGCTGGTCGCCGATGGCGCGCAGGCCCGCGAGGTCGTGGACGTCCCCCGGCAGCGCGGCCACCTCGGCCACCGCCACCTCGGGGTGCAGCGCGGTGAAGCGGTCGCGCGTGTGCCGCTCGCGGGCGATCAGGCGCATCCGCTCCGCGTGCAGCCGCAGCAGGCCCGCGGTCAGCCGCTCGACGGACGGATCCGCGGGCGACTCCGCGGGCGGGGCTATGGACGTGTCCGGTTCCGGTACGGGCGCGGGCTCGGTTCCTTCGGACGGGGTGCCGGTGGACGGTGGACCACCGGGCGCCCCGGGGGAGTCGGGAGCCTGCGTGGCGGGAGCCCCGGAGGAGGGAGCCTCGGAGGAGCTACGCACTCCAATCTTCCCGCCCTCCTGATCCACAATGCGGCGCTCCTCAAGATTTTCCGCCGCCGCGAGGGCCCGCTCGGCCGACAGGTCCGCCGCCCCGCTGCCGTGCACCCGGTTCAGTACGAGGCCGGCGAACGGCATGTCGTCCGCGGCGAGCCGCTCCACGAAGTACGCCGCCTCGCGCAGCGCGTCCCGCTCCGGCGACGCCACCACGAGGAACGCCGTGCCCGGCGCCTGGAGCAGCCGGTACGTGGCGTCCGCCCGCTTGCGGAAGCCGCCGAACATGGTGTCCATCGCCGCCACGAAGGTCTGCACGTCCCGCAGGAGCTGCCCGCCGAGCAGCTTGCCGAGGGCGCCCGTCATCATCGACATGCCGACGTTCAGGAACTTCATCCCGGCCCGGCCGCCCACCTTCGCCGGGGCCATGAGCAGCCGGATCAGCTTGCCGTCCAGGAACGACCCGAGCCGCTTGGGGGCGTCCAGGAAGTCGAGCGCCGAGCGCGAGGGCGGGGTGTCGACGACGATCAGGTCCCACTCGTCCCGGGCCCGCAACTGCCCGAGCTTCTCCATCGCCATGTACTCCTGCGTGCCCGCGAAGCCCGCCGAGAGCGACTGGTAGAAGGGGTTGGTCAGGATCGCCTTCGCGCGCTCCTTGTCCGCGTGCGCCTCGACGATCTCGTCGAAGGTGCGCTTCATGTCGAGCATCATGGCGCACAGCTCGCCCTCGCCCTTGACGCCCTCCACCCGCCGCGGCACGTTGTCCAGCGAGTCGATGCCCATGGACTGCGCGAGGCGGCGCGCCGGGTCGATGGTCAACACCACGACGGACCGGCCCCGTTCGGCGGCGCGCAGGCCGAGCGCGGCGGCCGTGGTGGTCTTGCCCACGCCGCCCGAGCCGCAGCACACCACGATGCGCGTCGTGCGGTCGTCGAGCAGGGCGTCGACGTCGAGCGGGTCACGTGCCGGATCGAGGCTCATGAGTTCCTAGGCTTCCGGGTGTCGGGGGGTGCCGCGGTCACGAGACCCCCTGCTGCCGCAGCTCCGCGGCGAGCTCGTACAGGCCCGCCAGGTCCACTCCGTCGCTCAGCAGCGGGAGTTCGTGCAGGGGCAGGTCCAGCTCGGTGAGGAGCGAGCGCTGGGAGGCCTCCAGGGCGTGCCGCTCGGCGTACTCCGCGGCCTGGTCCAGGAGCGGGTCGACGAGGCGGGCGGCGGCGCCGCGGGAGCCGCCGAGGCCCGCGGCCGACAGGGACGCGGCGATGGCGGCGCGCGGCGCGCCCCCGAGGCCCGGGCCGAGGGCGGCCGCGTCGAGCAGCGCCGGGCGCACCATGTTCACGATGACACGGCCCACCGGCAGCCCGGCGGCGCGCAGCTCGGCGATCCCGTCGGCGGTCTCCTGGACGGGCATCTCCTCCAGGAGGGTCACCAAGTGCACCTGCGTCTCGGGGGACTTGAGGACCCGCATGACGGCCTGTGCCTGGTTGTGTATGGGGCCGATCTTGGCGAGGCCCGCGACCTCGTCGTTCACGTTCAGGAACCGCGTGATGCGGCCCGTGGGCGGCGCGTCCATGATCACGCAGTCGTACGCGAACCGCCCGCCGCGGTCCTTGCGGCGTACGGCCTCGCAGGCCTTGCCGGTGAGCAGGACGTCCCGCAGGCCCGGCGCGATCGTCGTCGCGAAGTCGACGGCGCCGAGCTTCTTCAGGGCGCGGCCGGCGCCGCCGAGCTTGTAGAACATCTGGAGGTAGTCGAGCAGTGCCAGCTCGGCGTCGATGGCCAGGGCGTACACCTCCCCGCCGCCCGGGGCCACGGCGATCTTCCGCTCCTCGTACGGAAGGGCCTCCGTCTCGAAGAGCTGTGCGATGCCCTGTCTGCCCTCGACCTCCACGAGGAGGGTGCGCTTTCCCTCGGTCGCGAGGGCGAGCGCGAGGGCCGCGGCGACCGTGGTCTTGCCGGTACCGCCCTTGCCGCTGACGACCTGGAGCCTGCTCACGTCTTCGAGCCTAACCAGTCCGCCCGCGGGCTACGCATGAGGCCGTCCGTAGTGGGCCGGTCCCAGGCATTACAGTCGCCGTATGACCAAGTGGGAATACGCAACGGTGCCGCTGCTCGTCCATGCCACGAAGCAGATCCTGGACACCTGGGGCGAGGACGGCTGGGAGCTCGTCCAGGTCGTCCCGGGCCCGAACAACCCCGAGCAGCTCGTGGCCTACCTGAAGCGCGAGAAGCAGGCATGAGCGCTGTCGAGGCGAAGCTGGCGGAGCTCGGGCACACGCTGCCCGAGGTGGTCCCGCCGCTCGCGGCGTACCAGCCCGCCGTGCGGTCCGGCGTGTACGTGTACACGGCCGGCCAGCTCCCCATGGTGGACGGCAAGCTGCCCGTCACCGGCAAGGTCGGCGGGGAGGTCACGCCCGAGGAGGCCAAGGACCTGGCCCGGCTGTGCGCGCTCAACGCCCTCGCGGCCGTGAAGTCCGTCGCGGGCGACCTGGACCGGATCGTGCGCGTGGTGAAAGTGACCGGTTTCGTTGCCTCGGCGCCCGACTTCACGGGCCAGCCCGCCGTCCTGAACGGCGCCAGCGAGCTGCTGGGCGCCGCGCTGGGCGACGCGGGGGTGCACGCGCGGAGCGCGGTGGGGGTGGCGGTGCTGCCGCTGGACGCGCCGGTGGAGGTCGAGATCCAGGTGGAGCTCGACGCGTAGCCCTGCGGGCTGCCGGGGCGGGGGTGAGGCCTGCTGCCGCTGGGCCGGGGCCTTTCCCGCCCGCCCACCCGTGGCTGCCCGGCTGCGCCCGCCGGGCCCCGGCGCGGAGCGCTTTCCCGCCGTTGCCTGACGGGGGCCTTTCCCGCCTGCCCACCCGTGGCTGCCCGGCTGCGCCCGCCCGGCCCTGGCGCGGAGCGCTTTCCCGCCGTTGCCTGACGGAGGCCTTTCCTTCCCGCTCGCCCACCCGTGGCTGCCCGGCTTCGTCCGCCCGGCCCCGGCGTGGAGCGCTCTCCCGCCCTCATTTCGCAAGGGCGGGACGGCCACAGCCCTCCAAGCGCCGCGCCCCCGGCCGGCCCCAGCGGCTCTCGAACATCCGCTCCACACCAGATAGCCTCCGCCCATGGCGAATGGGCAGTGGTACCCCCCGGAATGGCCCGACCGCGTCCGCGCACTCGCGAGCGGCGACCTCACCCCGGCACCGCCACGCCCCGCCGCCACGGTGATGCTCCTGCGGGACACCCCGCGCGGGCCGGAGGTCCACATGCTGCGGCGGCGTACGTCGATGCCCTTCGCGGCGGGCGCGTACGCCTACCCGGGTGGCAGCGTCGACCCCCGCGACCACGAGCGCGCCGTCCGCTGGGCCGGCCCCTCCCGCACCGCCTGGGCCGCCCGCCTCGGTCTCGGCGAGTCCGCCGCCCAGGCCACCGTCTGCGCGGCGGTCCGCGAGACGTACGAGGAGGCGGGCGTCCTGCTCGCGGGCCCCACCCCGGACACCGTCGTCGGCGACACCACGGGCGACGACTGGGAGGCGGACCGCGCGGCCCTGGTGGCCCGCGACCTGTCGTTCGCCGAGTTCCTCGACCGGCGCGGCCTCGTGCTGCGCAGCGACCTCCTGGGGGCGTGGGCCCGCTGGATCACCCCGGAGTTCGAGCCCCGGCGCTACGACACCTTCTTCTTCGTGGCCGCGCTCCCCGAGGGCCAGCGCACCCGCAACGCCTCCACGGAGGCCGACCGCACGGTGTGGACCAGCCCCGAGGCGGCGGCCGGCGGCTACGACCGCGGCGAGCTCGTCATGATGCCGCCCACCATCGCGACCCTGCGCCAGCTCGGCCCGTACCGGACCGCCGCCGACGCCGTGGCTGCCGCCTCCGGGCGCGACCTCACGCCGGTCCTGGCCCGGGCCACCATCGAGGACGGCGAGCTGGTGCTGACCTGGCCCGGCCACGACGAGTTCACGAAGCACATCCCCTCCGGCGGCGCGGCGTGAGCGACCCGCGCGCGTCCGCCGCCCCCAGCCCGACGGGAGCCACCCCCGCATGACCGAAGCAGCGGCCCTGCCGGGCCAGCCCCGGGGCGGGGTGATCGGCGGCCCCGCCACCGACCGCGCCGTCAACGTCCTGGCCCCCAACCCGTCCGCCATGACCCTGGACGGCACCAACACCTGGATCGTCGCCGAACCGGACTCCGAGCTCGCCGTCGTCATCGACCCGGGACCGCTCGACGAGACGCACCTCACCCAGGTCGTCGAGACCGCCGAGCGGGCCGGGAAGCGCGTCACGCTCACCCTGCTCACCCACGGGCACCCCGACCACGCCGAGGGCGCCGCCCGCTTCGCCGAGCTGACCGGCACCAAGGTCCGGGCGCTCGACCCGGCGCTGCGCCTCGGCGACGAGGGGCTCGCCGCCGGTGACGTGATCACCACCGGCGGCCTGGAGCTGCGCGTCGTGCCCACCCCGGGCCACACCGCCGACTCGCTCTGCTTCCACCTGCCCGCCGACCGGGCCATCCTGACGGGCGACACCGTCCTGGGCCGCGGCACCACGGTCGTCGCCCACCCCGACGGCCGCCTCGGCGACTACCTGGACTCACTGCGCCGGCTGCGCTCGCTGACCGTCGACGACGGCGTCCGTACGATCCTGCCGGGCCACGGCCCGGTCCTGGACGACGCCCAGGGCGCGGTCGAGTTCTACCTGGCCCACCGCGCCAGCCGCCTCGCCCAGGTGGAGACGGCGGTCGAGGACGGCTACACGACGCCCTCCGAGGTCGTGGCGCACGTGTACGCGGACGTGGACCGGTCCCTGTGGCCCGCGGCCGAGCTGTCGGTACGGGCGCAGCTCGACTACCTGGAGGAGCACGGCCTGATCTGGTGACCGGGCCCCGTGCCGCCGGACCGGGGCGCCCGCACGCCGTGCACGGCGGCGTACTCCCCGGCCAGCCAGGGGCCCAGGTCGTCCACGTACGCCCGCAGGACGTCCGCGTCGGCCACGGGCTCGTCCGCGACGGCGGCGGCCGCCCGCATCCGCGCGGCCCGCCCGGGGTAGTACCGGCCGAAGACCTCCGCCATCGCGGCCAGGTCGCTGGTCCAGCCGCCCCAGCGGGGCATGACCAGGGTGAAGCCGGTGCGGACGAGGTGCCGGGAGAACCGGCGGCACAGCGCGCGCAGCTCCCGCTCGTCGCCGTCCGCCACGGCCCGGTCGACGGCCGCGCGCCAGCGGGGCAGCAGCAGGGCCAGGTCGCCGTTGGTCCCCTGGGCGAGCAGGCCGCTGGGCCGGTAGCGGGGCAGGAACTCGGCGAGGTCCTCGCCGAGCAGCGGCGTACAGAGGCAGGCCAGGAACCAGCCGTGGTCGTACGTCTCGCGCTCGCTCAGGACGCGGGCGCGGCCGAGGAGCAGCAGGCCGACCCCGTCGACCTCCGCGAACTCCCGGTCCACGGCGGCGGCCAGGGCGTCCGCGTCGGCGCGGTCGGCCGCGGTCGGCTCCTCGCGCAGGACGAGCAGCAGGTCCAGGTCGGAGCGGCCGACGCGGGCGGTGCCGCGCGGCACGGAGCCGTACAGGTACGCGCTGTCGAGCCGCTTGCCGAAGACGTCCGCGACCCGGTCGCGTGCGGCGGCGACGACGGGCCGGAAGGCGTCCTGGATCCGCCCGAGCGACCCCTCACGCGCGATGTACCCCTGGCTGTCGAGTCCGCGGTGGTCGAGCCCATGGCTGTCGAGCCCATGGCTGTCGTTGGTCATGGGGTCACTGTGCAGGCGGGGCACACGGGGGGCGAGCAGGGGCCGGGGGTGTGTTCCGCGGACGTGCGGGGCCGGCCGGGACGGTCCCGGTACGCGAACCGGGGCCGCCCCCTGAGGAAGAGGGCGGCCCCGGCTCCGTACGCACAGGGTGGCGGGTCAGCGCGAGCGCTTGGCGAGCCGCTCGACGTCCAGGAGGATCACCGCGCGGGCCTCCAGGCGCAGCCAGCCGCGGCCCGCGAAGTCCGCGAGGGCCTTGTTGACCGTCTCGCGGGAGGCGCCGACGAGCTGGGCGAGCTCCTCCTGCGTGAGGTCGTGCACCACGTGGATGCCTTCCTCGGACTGCACGCCGAAGCGGCGCGACAGGTCGAGCAGGGCGCGCGCCACACGGCCCGGGACGTCCGAGAAGACCAGGTCGGACATCTGGTCGTTGGTCTTGCGCAGGCGCCGGGCGACGGCGCGCAGCAGGGCGGCGGCCACCTCGGGCCGCGCGTTCAGCCACGGCTGGAGGTCGCCGTGGCCGAGGCCGAGGAGCTTGACCTCGGTGAGCGCGGTGGCGGTGGCGGTGCGGGGACCCGGGTCGAAGAGCGACAGCTCGCCGATGAGCTCACCGGGGCCCAGGACGGCCAGCATGTTCTCGCGGCCGTCGGGGGAGGTGCGGTGGAGCTTCACCTTGCCTTCGGTGACCACGTACAGGCGGTCTCCGGGGTCGCCCTCATGAAAGAGCGCGTCTCCGCGGGCGAGGGTCACCTCACTCATGGAGGCGCGGAGCTCCGCGGCCTGCTCGTCATCGAGCGCCGCGAAGAGCGGGGCGCGCCGCAGAACGTCGTCCACGAGTTCTCTCCTTGTCGACCTGCATCAGGGGACCGTGCCCCCAGTTTGCCGGACGGTTCAAACAGTGTGATCAGTCACTCAAGTCTGCCGCACTTGCGTCGGAGGCAATGCGGAAGGGGGCCAATTGGGGGCCGATCCGGGGCGTCGGCTCCGCATACCGCTACCCGCGCACGGCCCGGACATCCGCCCCAGGGCCCGTGAGAGCACAGGCCGGGGCTCCGCGGGACGGGGTTGCCCCGGATAATTCTGCTGTGGGCGAACACGCTTCCGCCACTCCGGGGAACCGGACAAACCGGGCGGATGTCGTGGTCCGCGAGGTGCGGGAGGCGCAGCGCACCGGGCCGGAACGGGGGGCTCGGGGAGTGAGCGGAGGGGAGCGTGCCCCGGCGTGCGCCCCGGGCCGGTCTCCGCCGCGGTGACAAGTGCGTATCTCCGCCATCGGTGTCAGTGGGCACCCGTACGCTGGCCGCATGGCGAATGAAGGCGCTTCACGGGCCGCTCGGCCCCCTGCGGAGCCGGCCCCCGCCGAGGGCCCGGGGGAGACCCCCGCCGCCCCCGCGAGGCAGGCATCCGCGAAGAGGGCCCCGGCGAAGAAGGCCCCGGGCAAGGCCGCGGCCAAGAAGGCTCCGGGTAAGGCTCCGGCGAAGAAGGCTCCGGGCAAGGAGGCCGCTGCCAAGAAGGCCCCTGCCGAGAAGGCTTCGGTCGCGGCTCCGGCCGGGAAGGCCTCCGGCGGGAAGGCGGGGTCCGCCAAGGCGCCCGCCGCCCCCAGGACCCGTACGGGCCTCGTGCGGCAGGCCCGGCGGATCAACCGCGAGCTCGCCGACGTGTATCCGTACGCCCACCCGGAGCTGGACTTCGAGAACCCCTTCCAGCTCCTGGTCGCCACGGTCCTGTCGGCCCAGACCACGGACCTGCGGGTGAACCAGACCACGCCCGCCCTGTTCGCCGCGTACCCGACCCCGGAGGACCTGGCCGCGGCCAACCCCGAGGAGGTCGAGGAGCTGATCCGGCCGACCGGCTTCTTCCGGGCCAAGACGAAGTCGATCATGGGCTTGTCGGCGGCGCTGCGCGACGAGTTCGACGGGGAGGTGCCGGGGCGCCTAGAGGACCTGGTGAAGCTGCCCGGCGTGGGCCGCAAGACGGCCTTCGTGGTCCTCGGCAACGCCTTCGGGGTCCCCGGCATCACCGTGGACACGCACTTCGGCCGTCTCGTCCGCCGCTGGAAGTGGACGGAGGAGACGGACCCGGACAAGGTCGAGGCCGCCGTCGGCGCGCTCTTCCCCAAGAGCGAGTGGACGATGCTCTCGCACCGGGTGATCTTCCACGGCCGCCGCATCTGCCACTCCCGCAAACCCGCCTGCGGCGCCTGCCCCATCGCCCCGCTCTGCCCGTCGTACGGGGAGGGCGAGACGGACCCCGAGAAGGCGCGGAAGCTCCTGAAGTACGAGAAGGGCGGCATGCCCGGACAGCGCCTCAAGCCCCCGCCGGACTACCCCGGCAAGGCCGCGCCGCCGCTCGGCGCCGCCGGGTGAGGGAGGAACCATCCGCGGGGGCCAGGGCGTTGTGCAGGAACGGATGAGTGCATGGGGACCGACGGGGGACCAGGGACCAAGGGCCGGGGGCCGATGACGCACGCGAGCGACACGCACACAGGCGGCAGGGACATGACCGAGAACGGCGAGCCACACGACAGGCCCTCTGTCCCCGCCCCCGACAAGCCGCCCGTCCCCGCCCCCGCCCCCGAGGGGCCCTCTGCCCCTGCCTCTGCCCCCGACGGGCCTCCCGCTCCCGCTCCTGTGCCCGCTCCCGGGCAGGCACCGGCGTCCGCTCCGGGGCAGGCACCGGCTTCCGCTCCCGGGCAGGCCCCCGCGCAGGGCACCCCCGCCCCCCACCGGAACGGCCACGGCCCCGTCCCCGTCCTGGTCACCACCGACGGCCTGCCCGCCTGGCTGACCCCCGTGGCCCGGGCGGCGGCCACCGTGCGGCCCGACCAGCTCAGCCGGTTCCTGCCCCCAGAGGGCGGCGGCGGGCGCCAGTCCGCGGTCCTCGTCCTCTTCGGCGAGGGCGAGCGGGGCCCCGAGCTGCTGCTGATGGAGCGCGCCGGATCGCTGCGCTCGCACGCGGGCCAGCCGTCGTTCCCCGGCGGCGCGCTGGACCCGGAGGACGGGGACCCGCGGGGCGAGGGCCCGCTGCGCGCCGCGCTCAGGGAGGCCGAGGAGGAGACCGGCCTCGACCCCGCCGGGGTTCAGCTCTTCGGTGTCCTGCCGAGCCTGTTCATCCCCGTGAGCGACTTCGTCGTGACGCCCGTGCTCGGCTGGTGGCGTGTGCCCAGCCCCGTCGGCGTCGTCGACCCGGCCGAGACCGCCCGGGTGTTCACGGTGCCCGTGGCCGATCTCACGGACCCGGCGAACCGCGCGATGGCGGTGCACCCCCGCGGTCACCAGGGCCCCGCCTTCCTCGTGCAGCGCGCGCTGGTCTGGGGCTTCACCGCCGGGGTCATCGACAGGATCCTGCACTTCGCCGGCTGGGAGCGCCCGTGGGACAGGGACCGCCGCGTCCCGCTCGACTGGGGCTCATGACAAGGTTGCGGGGACCGAGGCCACCGGGGCCGAGGAGGGCGCGGACCGCGTGCGGCGCGGCGCGCGGCGGCGACCGCGAGGCGAGGCGGGGAATCATGCGAGGCGAGGACTGAATCGGTGAACGTGCTGGACATCCTGCTGCTGCTCGCCGCGGTGTGGTTCGCGATCGTCGGCTACCGCCAGGGCTTCGTCGTGGGCATCCTCTCGGTGATCGGCTTCCTCGGCGGCGGCCTCGTGGCGGTGTACCTGCTGCCCGTCGTCTGGGACGCCATGACCGACGAGGGTGCGAAGGTCACCACGACCGCGGCGGTGATCGCCGTCGTCGTCGTGATCGTCTGCGCCTCCGTCGGCCAGGCCTTCACCACCCATCTGGGCAACAAGCTGCGCCGGTACATCACCTGGCAGCCCGCCAGGGCCCTGGACGCCACCGGCGGCGCGCTCGTCAACGTCGTCGCGATGCTCCTCGTCGCCTGGCTGATCGGCTCCCTGCTCGCGGGCACGACGCTGCCGACACTCGGCAAGGAGGTCCGCAACTCCAAGGTGCTGCTCGGCGTCGACCGGGCCCTGCCCGGCCAGGCGGACACCTGGTTCACGGACTTCTCCTCGGTCCTCGCGCGCAACGGCTTCCCGCAGGTCTTCAGCCCGTTCTCGAACGAGCCGATCAAGGAGGTCTCGCCCCCCGACCCGAAGCTCGCCCGCAGCCAGGTCGCCGTCACCGCCAAGCGCTCCATCGTGAAGGTCAGCGGCGACGCGCACCGGTGCGGCAAGGCCCTCGAAGGCACCGGCTTCGTGTTCGCGCCGCGCCGCGTCATGACGAACGCGCACGTCGTCGGCGGTGTGGACGAGCCCCGGGTGCAGATAGGCGGCGAGGCCGAGAAGTACGACGCCAAGGTCGTGCTCTACGACTGGAAGCGCGACATCGCCGTGCTCGACGTCCCGACGCTGCCCGCGCCCGCGCTGAAGTTCGCCTCCGAGGACGCGGTGAGCGGCAAGAGCGCGATCGTGGCGGGCTTCCCGGAGGACGGCCCGTACGACGTGCGCCCCGCGCGCGTGCGCGGCCGCATCACGGCCAACGGCCCGGACATCTACCACCGGGGCACGGTCCGCCGTGATGTGTACTCGCTGTACGCGACCGTCCGCCAGGGCAACTCCGGCGGCCCGCTGCTGACCCCCGACGGCCGGGTCTACGGCGTCGTGTTCGCGAAGTCGCTCGACGACCCGGACACGGGCTACGCCCTGACCGTGGACGAGGTCCGCGAGGACATCGAGCGCGGCCGCACCGCCAACCAGGAGGTCGACAGCCAGGGCTGCGCGCTCTGACCGGGTGCGGGGGCGTGCGTCTCAGCCGGACGGCCGGGCGCACACCCCGCGAAGGCGCGCACCGCACATACCGCGCAGGAGCCCCACGCGCACCGCGGCGAAGGCGCCCCACGCGCACTCAGTCGAGGGCGAGGAAAGCGCGTCCGTCGGGCGCGAGGCGGGAAGGCGCGGCGTACGCGGGTCAGGCGCGGGCGTACGCGGGTCAGGCGCGGGTGTGCCGCAGCCGCGCCGAGACCCAGCGGGCCCGGCGGCGCAGGATGCGCGGAATGCCGATCACTTCCCGAGCGGGTCCCGTGTGTCCCGCGTCCTGCGGGGCGCCCCGCTCGTGGCCGTTCACCACGGTGGCTGCCCGGCGCTTGCGTGCTACGTCACTGTAGTCGTGCGTCCAGCCCATACCCGGACGTGTGCCCGTGCCTCAAGGTCGGTAACCGCGCACAGGGGCCCCAATTGGCCTATGCGCCGGGCAAGTGGCGTTCGTACGACAGATGTTCCCGCTTGTGGGTGACAACAGGGCGCGGCAGGCCCCCTCGGCGGCGTGGTTCGGGGCCTTCCGGCCGCCCGGCACGGGGCCTCAGCGGTCCGGCTCGGGGTCCTTGAGCCAGCTCACCAGCTCGTGGGAGAAGGCCACCGGGTCCTCCTCGTGGGGGAAGTGCCCGAGCCCGTCGAACAGCCGCCAGCGGTACGGCGCTTCGACGTACTCGCCGGACCCGGCCGCGCTGCGGGTGCGCATCACCGGATCGAGGGAGCCGTGCAGATGCAGCGTCGGCACCCGGACCGGTCGCTTCATGCGGCGGTTGAACTGGATGCCGTCGGGCCGGGCGAGGGAGCGCACCATCCAGCGGTACGGCTCGATCGAGCAGTGCGCCGTCGACGGGATGCACATCGCCCTGCGGTACGTCTCCACGGCCTCGTCGTCCGGCAGCCGCGGCCCCGACCAGTCCCGCACCAGGCGCCCCACCAAGGCCCCGTCGTCCGCGACGAGCTGACGCTCCGGCACCCAGGGCCGCTGGAAGCCCCACACGTACGACCCGGCGGCCGTCTGCTTCCTGTCGCGCAGCATCGCCGAGCGCCAGCGCCGCGGGTGCGGCATGGAGGAGACGGCGAGGCGGCGCACCAGCTTGGGCCGCATCACGGCGGCCGTCCAGGCGAGGTAGCCGCCCAGGTCGTGGCCGACGAGCGCGGCGTCCGGCTCGCCGAGGGAGCGCACCACGCCGGTGATGTCGAGGGCCAGGTTGGCCGGGTCGTAGCCGCGCGGGGTGCGGTCGCTGCCGCCGACGCCCCGCAGGTCCATCGCCACCGCGCGGAAGCCCGCGTCGGCGAGCGCGACGAGCTGGTGCCGCCAGGTCCACCAGAACTGCGGGAAGCCGTGCAGGAGCAGCACCAGCGGGCCGTCGCCGAGCTCCGCGATGTGGAACCGGGCGCCGTTGGCGGCGACGTCCCGGTGCGTCCAGGGGCCGTCGATGCGTACGGCCGACGCGGTCGCAAAGGCGTGCTGGGGGGTGGTGCCGGGGTCCGTCATGAAGTCGAGCGTGCCACAGCGTCGGCCCGCTCACCGGCCTCCAGCTCGGGAGCGCCGGCCGCCGGGCGCAGCCGGCGCGGGTGCGGCTTGGCGTGCTGGAGCACGGCGGCCGTCTCCTTGGCCGCGGCGGCGGCCTTCTGCGGGCCCTTGCCCCGGGCGGCCTTCTTCGCGAAGACCACGCCGATCAGGGCGAGCAGGCCGGCCACCAGGACGTTGGCGGCGAAGGACAGCAGGAAGCAGACCGCCAGGTTCCAGTCGCTCCAGGTGTGGATGCCGTAGGCGAGGGCGAAGCTCAGCATCGGCAGCGAGAACAGGAGCACGGCGAGGGCCGCGACGAACGCGCCGCTGCCGATCGCGCCGCGCTTGACGTCCTGCGTGAGCTGGGCCTTGACCAGCGCGATCTCGTCGTGCACCAGCTCCGACAGCTCTTTGCTCGCCGCGGAGACGAGCTGGCCGAGGCTGCGTTCGGTGCCGACGGGACCGTCGGGTGCGCTCATCGCGTGCTCCTCATTTCTGTTTCTCTGTCTGCGTCTGCGTCTGCGTCTGCGTCTGCGTCTGCGTCTGCGTCTGCGTCTGCGTCTGCCGGTCTGCGGGCGCCGGGGTGCGCCCGGCGGGGTGCGGCTCGGCGGGCGCACCCCGGCGCCCTGCGGAAGGTTCCTGGTCAGATCATGCCGGACCGTGGTCCGGTTCGCCCGATCCGGCCGCTGTTTCCGCCCGCCTGCGGTGTTCGGCAGCCTTCTTCTCGTAGATCTCGGCCATGCGCAAGTGGTACTCGGGGTTGTCCTGTTCGTAGATGTCCGGTATGCCGTCGAGGTCCTCGTCGCGCTCCTCGTCCTCGTACAGCGTGCGGTACTTGGCGTTGCGTATCTTCAGCAGGATTCCGGAGAACACGGCCGCCGTGAGGGAGCCGACGAGGACCGCCGCCTTGACCTCGTCGGTGAGGGCCGGGTCGTCGCTGAAGGCGAGCTCCCCGATGAGCAGCGAGACGGTGAAGCCGATGCCGGCGAGCGAGGCGACGGCGAAGACGTCGGCCCAGGCCAGGTCGTCGTTCAGCTCGGCGCGGGTGAAGCGGGCGGCGAGCCAGGTGCCGCCGAAGATGCCGACCGCCTTGCCGACGACGAGGCCGAGGACCACGCCGAGCGTCTCGGGTTGCGTGAAGACGTCGCCGAGCGCCCCGCCGGAGATCGCGACCCCGGCGCTGAACAGCGCGAACAGCGGCACCGCGAGACCCGCCGAGAGGGGGCGTACGAGGTGTTCGACGTGCTCCCCGGGGGAGTGGCCCTCGCCCTCCTTGCGGTGGCAGCGCAGCATCAGGCCCATGGCGACACCGGCGATGGTGGCGTGGACGCCGCTGTTGTACATCAGCCCCCACACGACGACGGCCAGCGGTACGTAGACGTACCAGCCGCGCACCCCCTTGCGCAGCAGCAGCCAGAAGACGGCGAGGCCGATGACGGCGCCGCCCAGCGCGGCGAAGTTCAGGTCGCTGGTGAAGAAGACCGCGATGATCAGGATCGCGAAGAGGTCGTCGACGACGGCGAGCGTCAGCAGGAAGGCGCGCAGCGCGGAGGGCAGCGAGGTGCCGATGACCGCGAGGACCGCGAGCGCGAAGGCGATGTCGGTGGCGGTGGGCACGGCCCAGCCGCTCAGGGAGCCGCCGCCCACTGTGTTGACCAGTGTGTAGACCAGGGCCGGTACGGCCATGCCGCAGAGCGCGGCGATGACGGGCAGCGCGGCGGCCTTGGGGTCGCGCAGGTCGCCCGCGACCAGCTCGCGCTTGAGCTCGATCCCGGCGACGAAGAAGAAGACCGCGAGCAGCCCGTCGGCGGCCCAGTGCTGCACGGACAGGTCGAGCCCCAGCGAGCCGGGGCCCAGGTGGAAGTCCCGTACCGTCTCGTAGCTCTCCTTGAGCGGGGTGTTCGCCCAGATCAGGGCCGTGATGGCGGCGACGAGCAGCAGGACGCCGCCGACGGTCTCGGTGCGCAGCGCGTTCGCCACGAAGGTGCGCTCAGGCAGGGAGAGGCGTCCGAGGAACGTGTGCTTGCGGGGGGTGGACGCGGCCACGGGAGTCGACCTCCGGTCGGGTAGGCAGGGCGGAACACATGCCGACCAGACTTCCCGGCGCACCTATGGGTGTTGTCGCGCGCTGTCCGCCGCGGATCTCGCTGCGGTTCTTGTCGCGTTGTTGACGTTGATCCTTAGCCTACCTAATCGCTTGGACGGGCGTGCGGCGGGGGATCCGGCGTAAGCCACTTTAGGAATAAATGGGATGTTCGGCAGGCGGGGCCCGGGAGCCCGGCGCAGGCGCGCGCGCCCGCGCACACGAGAAGGCACCCGGCGCGCGGGGCGCCGGGTGCCTTCTGCGGACTCGGGGGCGGCTGCGGGAGCGGCCCCGGACGGGTGCTAGTCCTCGCTGCCCGCCGTCGGGAGCTTGGTCTGGATGAGGTCCATCACGGAGGAGTCCGTGAGCGTGGTGACGTCGCCCAGCTCGCGGTTCTCCGCGACGTCCCGCAGGAGCCGCCGCATGATCTTCCCGGAGCGGGTCTTGGGCAGCTCGGCCACCGGCAGGATCCGCTTGGGCTTGGCGATCGGGCCGAGCGTCGTGCCCACGTGGTTGCGCAGCTCGGCGACCAGGTCGGCCGTCTCCGACGCCGTGCCGCGCAGGATGACGAAGGCCACAATGGCCTGGCCCGTGGTCTCGTCGGCGGCGCCCACGACGGCCGCCTCGGCGACGGACGGGTGCGAGACGAGCGCGGACTCCACCTCGGTGGTGGAGATGTTGTGCCCGGACACGAGCATCACGTCGTCGACCCGGCCGAGCAGCCAGATGTCGCCGTCCTCGTCCTTCTTGGCGCCGTCCCCGGCGAAGTACCGGTTCTCGAAGCGCGACCAGTAGGTGTCGAGGAACCGCTGGTCGTCACCCCAGATGGTGCGCAGCATCGACGGCCACGGCTCGGTCAGGACCAGGTAGCCGCCCCCGCCGTCGGGCACCTCGTTGGCCTCGTCGTCGACGACGGTGGCCGCGATGCCGGGCAGCGGGCGCTGGGCCGAGCCCGGCTTGGTCTCGGTCACGCCCGGCAGCGGCGAGATCATCATCGCGCCGGTCTCGGTCTGCCACCAGGTGTCCACGATGGGGCACCGGTCGCCGCCGATGTGCTTGCGGTACCACATCCACGCCTCGGGGTTGATCGGCTCACCGACCGAGCCGAGCACGCGCAGCGAGGACAGGTCGTACTTCGCGGGGATGTCGTCGCCCCACTTCATGAACGTACGGATCGCCGTGGGGGCGGTGTACAGGATCGTCACCCCGTACTTCTGCACGATCTCCCAGAAGCGGCCCTGGTGCGGGGTGTCGGGCGTGCCCTCGTAGATGACCTGCGTCGCGCCGTTGGCCAGCGGCCCGTACGTGATGTACGAGTGGCCCGTCACCCAGCCGATGTCGGCCGTGCACCAGTAGACGTCGCTCTCCGGCTTCAGGTCGAAGACGGCGTGGTGGGTGTAGGCCGCCTGCGTCAGATAGCCGCCGGACGTGTGCAGGATGCCCTTCGGCTTGCCCGTCGTACCGGACGTGTACAGGATGAACAGCGGCTGCTCGGCCTCGAACGCCTCCGGGGTGTGCTCGGCCGGCTGGCGCCCCACCACCTCGTGCCACCACAGGTCGCGGCCCTCGGTCCAGGCCACCTCCTGCTCGGTGCGCCGGACGACCAGCACCTTCTGTACGCTCTCGACGCCCTCGCGGCCCAGCGCCTCGTCCACGGCGGGCTTGAGCGCGGACGGCTTGCCCCTGCGGTAGCCGCTGTCGGCGGTGATGACGAGCTTGGCGTCGGCGTCCTTGATGCGAGCGGCGATCGCGTCGGCGGAGAAGCCGCCGAAGACGACCGAGTGCGCGGCGCCGATGCGGGCGCAGGCCAGCATCGCCACGACCGCCTCGGGGATCATCGGCAGATAGACGGCGACGCGGTCGCCCTTGCCCACGCCCAGCTCCGTCAGGGCGTTGGCCGCGCGGCTGACCTCGTCCTTGAGCTCGGCGTAGGTGAGGGCCCTGCTGTCGCCGGGCTCGCCCTCGAAGTGGATGGCCACCCGGTCGCCGTGGCCCGCCTCGACGTGGCGGTCGACGCAGTTGTAGGCGACGTTCAGCCTGCCGTCCTTGAACCACTTCGCGAACGGCGGGTTCGACCAGTCCAGCGTCTCGGTCGGCTCGGTGGCCCAGGTCAGCTGGCGGGCCTGCTCGGCCCAGAAGCCGAGCCTGTCAGCCTTGGCCTGCTCGTACGCCTCCGCGGTGACATTGGCCTGCTCGGCCAGAGCGGCCGGCGGCGCGAAGCGACGCTCCTCCTTGAGCAGGTTGGAAAGGGAAGAAGTCTCGCTCATCGCTCCCTCTCCATCCTCCGAAGGTTGGCCAGGCTTTCGTTGCTCACGACATCTCCCTTTCCCAGGGTGTCCGTTGTGTCCCAGGCCACAGCTCATCAGACACCCGGCCCTGGTGACAAGGGCTTCCGGACAATTGGTTTAGACCTCTAGGGGTGCTGGTGGGAAGGGCGGGGTGCCGGGCGCCGGGGCGGGTCCGCGCGGGGGCCCCACCGCCGGGCGGACGTCGCTCCGGCTCCGGCGGTGGTGTCGGCGGTGGTCCCGGCGGTGGTGCCGGCGGTGAAGGCGGCGCGCTCGGCCGCGGCGCTCAGCCGGCGCGCGTGACTTCCGCCGGGGGTGTCGGGCTGACCTGGCTGAACACCTCGTGCGGCAGGGAGGGGCCGACCGCGCCGGAGGCGTGTCCGGGGCCCTCGGACAGCAGGTACGCCTGGGCCTCGCCCACGTGGAAGTACATCCCGTGCAGCTCCAGGGTGCCCTCGGCGAGCCGCCGGGCGACGGCCTCGTGGGCCCGCAGGTGCTCCAACTGCTGCACCACGTTGGTCAGGCAGAGCTGCTCGACCGCGTCCGCGGGCGCCCGTCCGGCGAGGCGCGGCGCGAGCTTCCCGGACGGCCGCCCGGCGGCGGACGCGGCCATCCGCTCCAGGCTCGGCAGGCCGTGCCGCAGCCACCGCTTGAGCGGGGTCTGCGCCCCGGTGGGCGGGGTGCTGAGCAGTGCCTGCATCGCGCCGCAGCCCGAGTGCCCGCACACGGTGATGGACTTGACCTCCAGGACGTCCACCGCGTACTCGATGGCCGCGGCGACCGAGTCGTCGCCGCTCTCGGCGCCGGGCAACGGCACCAGATTGCCCACGTTCCGCACGACGAAGAGGTCGCCCGGCCCGCTCGACGTGATCATCGAGGTGACGACCCGGGAGTCGGCGCACGTCAGGAAGAGCTGTACGGGACGCTGCCCCTCGCGCGCGAGCCGGGCCAGCTCGCCGCGCACGCGCGGGGCCGTGTGCTGCTGGAAGGCGCTGATGCCCTTGGCCAGCGGGTGCTGGTGGTGGGCCTGCGGGTCCGGCGCCGCCCGGTCGTCGCGCGCGGCCTGCGGGGGCGCCTCGCAGTGGTGGTTGCGCCACGGCGTCCAGGGGCGGCAGCTGCACTGGGCGACGGCGGCGGGCTCGGCGATGCGCTGCCCGCCGCGGCCGGTGATCTCCGCCGTACCGCCGTGCGCGGCGTGCGTGTCCTGCCAGCTCTGCAGCGTCTCGTACGCGGCGTGGTCCATGAACGAGCCGTCCAGCTCCACGACGGCGTGCGCCCCCCGGGGCACGTGGTGCAGGCAGCGGCTGAGCCGGGGCACCGCCAGGAAGGTCAACTGCCCCCGGACGTGGATGTGGTGGACGCCCTCCGCGTCCTCCTCGCAGATGATGCGCGTACGGGCGAGGCGGTGCAGCGCGACCGCCACGGCCGCGGCGATGCCGAGCGCCACGCCTTCGAGGACGCCGAGCACGACGACGCCGAGGGTGGTGACGGCGTAGACGACGATCTCGCGGTGGCGGGTGACGGTGCGGATGTGGTTGAGGCTGACCATCTGGATGCCGACGGCCATGACGAGGGCGGCGAGGGCGGCGAGCGGGATCAGCTCCAGGACGGGCACGAGCAGCAGGGAGGCCCCGACCACCCAGAAGCCGTGCAGGATCGTGGAGTTCTTGCTCACGGCCCCGGCGCGGACGTTCGCCACGCTGCGCACCGCGACCCCGGCGATCGGCAGGCCGCCGAGCGCGCCCGAGACGATGTTCGCCGCGCCCTGGCCGCGCAGCTCCCGGTCGAGGTCGGAACGGCCCACTCCGGCGGCCGAGTCCGTGCGGCCGGAGGTGAGCTTGTCGATGGCGACCGCGCCGAGCAGCGACTGCACGCTGCACACCAGCGTCACCGTGAGGACGGCCGCGACGAGGCCGAGCGCGGGCCCCTCCGGCAGCCCCGCGAGCGCGTGGCTGCGCCAGGACGGCAGCTCGACCTTGGCCAGGGGCAGGGCGGTGAGCCCCGCGAGCGCCGTGGCCGCGGCGACGGCCACCAGGGGCGCGGGCAGCACGCGGGCGGCCCGTCCGGCACGGCCCGGGATGCGCGGCCAGAGCAGCAGGAGCACCAGGGTCAGGACGCTGATCGACAGGGCGGCCGGATGCAGGTCCGACAACTGGGCGGGCAGCGCGCGGAGGTTGTCGACGACCGAGCTCTGCGGGGTGCCGCCGAGCACGATGTGCAACTGGGCGACGGCGATGGTCACGCCGATCCCGCCGAGCATGCCGTGCACGACGGCCGGGCTGACGGCGAGGGCGGAGCGGGCCACGCGCAGGCAGGCCAGGCCGAGTTGGGCGAGGCCGACGAGGACGGTGATGGCGCAGGTGGTGCGCCACCCGTAGCGCTGGATGACGTCGGCGGTGACGACCGTGAGGCCGGCGGCGGGGCCGCTGACCTGGAGCGGTGAGCCGCCGAGGCGCCCGGCGACGACGCCGCCGACGGCCGCGGCGACGAGGCCCGCCTGGAGGGGCGCGCCGGTGGCGAGGGCGATGCCGAGCGACAGCGGCAGCGCGATCAGGAAGACGGCGACGGACGCTGAGATGTCGGCGCCCGCGAGGGAGGGCCGACGGCGCGGCGGGGGCGCGTGGGGCTGTCGGACGGAGCTCGATGCGTGGGCCGAGTCGGTGACGCGTGGCGGGACGCTGGCAGACATTTCCCGTCTCCTCCGGGGCGGCGCGGTCGCGGAACAAGGGGTCCTCCGACGCGGTGTCGGAGGGCGGGTCGCGGCCGTGGGTCACGGCGTAACAGCGGCGGGATAAATCAACTCTCGGTAAACGGATCGTAATGCAGAGTAAAGGTCGCGGCAGGATTTTTGGTGCAAATGGGGTAAGCGTCCACTCCGACGAGTGAATAAATCTTTTCATCGGCTTGTCGTTACGCCGCTTTCCGACACCTGTGCGAAGTTTCTGGCGTTGTGTCCCGATCTGCAGGGCTTGCAGGGGCCGCAGAGCTGGCAGAACGCGCAGAGCTTGCAGAACTCGCTGGGCTCGCAGGGCTTGTCGGGCTCGCTGACCTCGCAGGACTCGCACGGATGAAACGGAAGAAGGTGAGCGGGAGATGGCTGCCCACCACAGGACTGCCGCCGCGCCCGGGGCGGTGGCCGGGCCACCGGGCGGAACCGGGGGGCGGCGGGCCACCGCAGGCCTGGCCGCCCTCGTCGTCTGCGTCACGGCCCTGGCCGGGTGCGGCGGCGACTCCGGTACCGAGAAGGGCGGGCGCGAGGGCGCCCACGGGGCGAAGAAGCCGCGCGGCGCCGCGGCGCCCAAGACCACGGTGCGCCTGATCGGCGACGGCTCCACCGCGTTCACGGGCAAGCAGCCGCTCCTGCCCCGGCCGGAGCGGCTCCGTCCGGGCCAGCGGCCGCCGCAGTTCGTGGTCTTCTCCTGGGACGGCGCGGGCGAGGACAGTCAGCGGCTGTTCTCCCACTTCCGCAAGGTCGCCAAGCGCAACAACGCCACCATGACGTACTTCCTCAGCGGCGTGTACCTGCTTCCGGAGGAGAAACGTTCCCTCTACAGGCCGCCGCAGCATTCACCGGGCAGCTCGGACATCGGCTTCAACGACCGCAAGGGCATCCGCGACACCGTGCGGCAGCTGCGTGCCGCCTGGCTCGAGGGCAACGAGATCGGGACGCACTTCAACGGCCACTTCTGCGGCCCCGGCCGCGGTGTCGGCGAGTGGTCCGTCGCCGAGTGGAAGAGCGAGATCCGCCAGGCCAAGTCCTTCGTGAAGGCCTGGAAGACCAACGCGGACCTCGCGGGCGCCCAGCCGCTGCCCTTCGACTACGACAAGGAGCTCATCGGCGCCCGCACGCCCTGCCTGGAGGGGCGCGCCAACTTCCTGCGCGCGGCGCGCGACCTCGGCTTCCGCTACGACACCAGTGGGGTGAACGACCAGAAGTGGCCCAAGAAGAAGAAAGGGCTGTGGGACCTGTCGATGCAGCTCGTCCCCGTCCCGGGCCGCGGCTTCGAGACGCTCACCATGGACTACAACTTCATGGTGAACCAGTCCGGTTCGACCTCCCAGGGTGATCCGTCCCAGCACGAGTACTGGGGCGACCAGATGCGCGACGGCCTGCTGCGGGGTTTCAAGCGGGCCTACTACGGCAACCGCGCGCCAATGATCATCGGCAACCACTTCGAGTCCTGGAACGGCGGCACCTACATGCGCGCCATCGAGGAGACCATCGAGCGGGTGTGCACCAAGCGTGAGGTGCGGTGCGTCTCCTTCCGGCAGCTCGTGGACTGGCTGGACGCGCAGGACCCGCAGGTCCTGGCCAGGCTGGCCAAGCTCGGGGTCGGCGAGGCCCCCGAGCGGGGCTGGCCCGCCTTCCTGTCGGCCCGCCCGGCCCCGGCACCCAAGGGGGTACCGGGGGCCGAGCCGGCGAAGGAGTAGCCCTTGCGGGGGTCGCGGTCCGGCGTACGGGGTCGGTGGGGCTGAGGGGCTGTCTGGCCGGGCCCCGGGCCGAGCTGGGCCGGGCCGGGGCGGGCGCGTCGCGGGGCCGCTCGGGCCTGGCCGGGCGGGTCGGCGGCGCGCCTGGCCGGAGGCGGCTGTCGGCCCGCCCCGGGCCGGTGCGGCGCCGGCGGGTCAGGCCGTGGCGACCGCTTCCTCGCGCAGGACGAAGTCGGGGTCGACCTGGGAGGAGAGGTCGGCCCCGGTCCTGGCGTCACCCCAGCTCTGTGCGTTCTTCAGGTGGAAGTGCACCATCTGGCGCGTGTACCGCTCCCAGTCGCGGTGCTCGTACGTGGCGTCGACGGCGTCCTGAAGTGCCTGCAGGGCGCGGTGGTTGGCGTCCTCCAGGAGGGAGAACCGGGGCGGACGGCCCTTCTCCATGGAGCGCACCCAGTCCGAGTGCCCGACGGTGACCAGGAGGTCGTCGCCCACCTGCTCGCGCAGGAAGTCGATGTCGTCCTGGCCCTGCACCTTGTTGCCCACGACCTTCAGGCAGACCCCGAAGTCCCGTGCGTAGTCCCGGTACTGGCGGTAGACGGAGACCCCCTTCCGGGTCGGCTCGGCGACGAGGAACGTCATGTCGAAGCGGGTGAACATGCCGGAGGCGAAGGAGTCCGAGCCCGCGGTCATGTCGACGACGGCGTACTCGTCACGGCCGTCGACCAGGTGGTTCAGGCACAGCTCCACCGCTCCCGTCTTGGAGTGGTAGCAGGCGACACCGAGGTCGGCTTCGGTGAACGGCCCGGTGACCATCAAACGCACGGCGCCGCCGTCGAGTTCCACCGGCCGGGCGCAGGCCTCGTACACCGGGTTGTCCTCGCGGATGCGCAGCAGCCGGGAGCCCTCGCCCGGCGGCGTCGTCTTGATCATCGTCTCGGCGGAGGTGATCCGCGGGT
Source organism: Streptomyces sp. CC224B (assembly GCF_030010595.1). NCBI lineage: Bacteria > Bacillati > Actinomycetota > Actinomycetes > Kitasatosporales > Streptomycetaceae > Streptomyces > Streptomyces sp. CC224B. The sequence continues at coordinate 147,575 of NZ_JASCXL010000002.1, forward strand.
TGGTGCCCCGCAGATGGTCCTTGATCAGCGGCAGCCGCGCGCCCATCGCGGGCAGCTCCGCGGCCTGCTCCTCGTCGAGGCCGAGCGCGGGGCCGAGGTGCTGGTTGATGTCGGCGTCCACCGCGAGGACGGGCGCGCCGGTGGCGGCGAGGTGTCGGATGAAGAGCGAGGACAACGTGGTCTTGCCGCTGCCGCCCTTCCCCACGAAAGCGATTTTCATAGTCGTCTAGCGTAGTGGCGGCCCCCGCGCCGGAGCGGTCCTTGAGTGAAGAAGACCACTCCTTCGTGGGGCGGCGACCCCGAGTGCGTAGGGTCGTACTCATGAGTACGACACCCGATCCGCTGCTCGCCCTCGCCTCGCTGCCCGGTGTCCCGGAAGCCGTGGACTCCGTGCGCAAGGCCGTGGACCGCGTCTACGGGCACCGGGTCATGCGCCGCCGCAGCAACGAGATCACCGCGGAGGCCGCACTCCGCGGCGCCCGCGGGTCCGCCGCGCTGTCCGGCGCCGAGTGGGCGCTCGAGGAGGTGCGGCGGCGTAGCGACTTCGGCACCGACGGCGAGGCGCGTGTCATGGGTGCGGCCCTGCGGCTGACGGCCGAGGCGGGCCAGCTGCTGTCCGTGTGGCGGCAGTCGCCGCTGCGGGTCCTGGCGCGGCTGCACCTGGTCGCCGCGGCGGACTCCGACGAGGCGGCGGGGCGCCCGCGCCTCGCGGGTGAGCCGGTCGACGAGCCGCTGGTGGAGCTGGACCTGCCGGACGCCGAGGAGGTGGCGGGGCGCCTGGACGGCCTGTCCCGGCTGGTCCTCGCGGGCAGCTCGGCGCCCGCTCTGGTGTTGGCGGCGGTCGTGCACGGCGAACTGGCCGTGCTGCGGCCCTTCGGCTCGCACAACGGCCTGGTGGCGCGCGCGGCCGAGCGCGTCGTCCTGGTGGGCAGCGGGCTCGACCCGAAGTCCGTCTGCCCGGCCGAGGCGGGCCACGCCGAACTGGGGCGCGCGGCCTACGCGGCGGCCCTCGCCGACTACGCCTCCGGCACACCGGAGGGCATGGCCGCCTGGATCGCCCACTGCGGCAGGGCTGTTGAGCTGGGCGTCAGGGAGTCGACGGCGGTGTGCGAGGCTTTGCAGCGGGGCGCGGCCTAGCGGCGGCCCGGGGCGGCACAAGGGTGCGGCGGTACGGCACAAAGGTGCGGCGGTACGAGCGATGCGTACCGCCGCTGGCATGTCCGCCGAGTTACCAAGCGTCCTCGATGTATGCCCATCAGGTCGGGAACTTTGCCCGTCACCTGGTGCGGCTGGCCCGTAATCGACGGGTCGACGTCGCGTGGGTGCTCGGTGGCCATGCTTCGGTCCGTGGGGCCATTTCGTGCGGTTGAAGGTAATCCTCTCGGATGTCCTTGGTCTCGCGGGCCGTTGACTCCTTTGTACTCCTGTCGCCCGGCGAGCGAAACCCCTGACCGCACTTCTTTACTTTTAGGTTCAAACAAGGGTGAATCGGGCGCCGCTTTCCCGCCGTGCCTGGCTGTGGCCCGCCGCGCCTGGTGGTGATCAGGGGCGGGAGCCGTCCTCAGGGCGCTCGGCGCGTGAAGTCAACCGGCGGCCCCCGCTGCCGCGCGGCGCCGGCTGGCGAGCCAGACGAGGCCCGCGGTGGCCGCGGCGGCACCCACGGCCGCCGCCGCGACGAGCGCCGGGCGGGGTGGCGCGGGCAGCCGCTGCTTGAGCCGTACCGGACGGTGGAAGTCCAGGATCGGCCACTCGCGCGCCAGTGCCTCCCTGCGCAGCGCCCGGTCCGGGTTGACGGCGTGGGGGTGGCCCACGGCCTCCAGCATCGGCATGTCGGTGAACGAGTCGCTGTAGGCGTAGCAGCGCTCCAGGTCGTAGCCCTCGGACTCGGCCAGCTCCTTGACCGCCTCCGCCTTCGTCGGCCCGTACGCGTAGTACTCCACCTCTCCGGTGAAGCAGCCGTCGGGGCCGACGACCATCCGGGTGGCCACGACCCGGTCCGCGCCGAGCAACTCGCCGATCGGCTCGACGACCTCCGCGCCCGAGGTGGAGACGATGACCACGTCCCGGCCGGCGGTGTGGTGCTGCTCGATGAGCGAGGCCGCCTCGTCGTAGATGATCGGGTCGATCAGGTCGTGCAGGGTCTCGGCGACGATCTCCTTGACCTGCTGGACGTTCCAGCCGCGGCACAGGGCGGACAGGTACGCGCGCATGCGCTCCATCTGGTCGTGGTCGGCGCCGCCGGCGAGGAACACGAACTGGGCATATGCGGTGCGCAGTACCGCCCGGCGGTTGATCAGGCCGCCTTGGTAGAACGACTTGCTGAACGTGAGGGTGCTCGACTTCGCAATGACCGTCTTGTCCAGGTCAAAGAAGGCGGCCGTGCGAGGCAAGGAGTGGTTTTCCACGAGCCAGAGCATAGGCGCCCACCATTCGGCGTAAGCTGAGGCGCGTGGGTTTGCCTGAGAAGGCTCTCGGGTACACCATGGAAGTCACGGATCGTTCGCGACCGTGCTAACCCGGTCTGGCTCCTCCCCCCCCCGAGTCGGACCGTGGGGACGACCCCCGCTCTCCCCCCCGGCGGGGGTCGTCGCATGTCCGGGTGGGTTTTTCTCCCCTCTTTTTGATCTCCGGCGCTCGCCGGGCGCCGTTGTGCGCCGCTGCGGCGCCGATGAGCCATGCCCACGATTGGTCACTCTACGTAGCCGAAGCGCTGCGCTGCGGAAGTCGTTCGGGTCCTCACCGGTATGGGTGACGGAGATATTCACAGCTACCGCCTTCTCCACAGTTATTGACCAAGATCCACACGATTTCCCGGTTCGCCGCACGCTGATTCCGCTCGTGCAGTTCATGGCCGGATTCCATTGACCGGGCTTCACGGGCGCGGATCCGGGTGCGCACGGCGCGTATTCGGAGGACTCGCAGCGAGAGGGGGCTGGAGATCGTGACCGGAGTCATTGCGGGCGACGTGTCGCCGCCGTCCGACGGGCGGCCGGGGGCACCGCTGATCGTCACCGAGGACGCGGACCTACTGGATGACCTGCTGCGGCTGTGCGCCGCGGCGGGCGCGCGGCCCGAGGTGCACCACGGGGTGCCGGAGCGCGGAGGCGGCTGGGAGGCGGCCCCGCTCGTCCTGGTCGGGGACGACGCGGTGGAGCGGGTGCGCGGGGCCGCACGGCGGCGCGGGGTCGTGCTGGTTGGGCGGGATCAGGACGATTCAGACGTCTGGCGGCGGGCGGTGGAGATCGGCGCGGAGCAGGTGCTCCTCCTGCCGGACGGCGAGCAGTGGCTGGTCGACCGCATCGCCGACGTCACCGAGGGCGTGGGGCGGCCCGCCGTCACCATCGGCGTCATCGGCGGCCGGGGCGGCGCCGGGGCCTCCACGCTCGCGTGCGCCCTCGCGGTCACGGCCGCGCGTGACCGGCGGCGCACCATGCTCATCGACGCCGACCCGCTGGGCGGCGGGCTCGACGTCCTGCTCGGCGGTGAGGCGGCGGACGGGCTGCGCTGGCCCGCCTTCGCCCAGTCGCGCGGCCGGGTCGGCGGCGGCGCCCTGGAGGAGTCCCTGCCCGAGCTGCACGACCTGCGGGTGCTGAGCTGGGACCGCGGGGACACCGTGGCCGTGGCCCCGCCCGCCATGCGCGCCGTCCTCGCCGCGGCCCGCAGGCGTGGCGGTGTGGTCGTCGTGGACCTGCCCCGCCGCGTGGACGAGACGGTGGGCGAGGCGCTGGCCCAGCTCGACCTGGGCCTGCTTGTGGTGCCGCGCGAGCTGCGCGCCGTGGCCGGGGCGCGGCGCGTCGCGTCCGCGATGGGCATGGTGCTGCGGGACCTGCGGGTCGTGGCCGCCGCCGGGCGCGGACGCGGCGGGCTCGACGCGGACGGCCTCGACGCGGACGAGGTCGCGCGCCTCCTCGAGCTGCCCCTCGTGGGCGAGCTGCCGTGGGAGCACGGCCTGGTGGCGGCCCAGGACGGCGGACAGCCACCGGGAGGGCTGGCGCGCGGGCCGCTCGCCCGGTTCTGCTCCGCCTTCTGGCAGCAGCTTCCCGCTGACGCCACGGGAGGGCGCGTATGAGCGCGGTCGTGGGCGCCCGCATGCTGGACGGCGTACGCCAGTGGCTCGCCGCGAGCGGCACGGAGCCGACCCCGGCCAGAGTCGCCGAAGCCCTGCGGGCGCAGGCGCGGGTCCTCGGGGACGCCGAGGTCCTCGGCGCGGCCGAGCAACTGCGCTCCGAGCTCGTGGGCGCGGGCCCGCTGGAGCCCCTGCTCACCGACCCGTCGGTGACCGACGTCCTGGTGTCCGCACCCGACCGGGTCTGGGTGGACCGGGGCGGCGGCCTGGAGCTCACGGATGTGACGTTCGGGGACGCGGCGGCGGTGCGGCGGCTCGCCCAGCGTCTCGCGGCCGTCGCGGGACGGCGCCTGGACGACGCCCGGCCCTGGGTGGATGCCCGTCTGCCCGACGGCACCCGGCTGCACGCCGTCCTTCCCCCGGTGGCCGTCGGCTCGGCGTGCCTGTCGCTGCGCGTCGTACGGCCGCGGGCCTTCACCCTCGCGGAGCTGACCGAGGCGGGCACGGTGCCGCCCGGCGGCGAGCGGTTCCTGCGGGCGCTGCTCGACGCCCGCCTGTCGTACGTGATCAGTGGCGGCACAGGCAGCGGCAAGACGACGCTCCTGAGCACCCTGCTCGGACTGGTCGGGCCGGGGGAGCGGATCGTGCTGGCCGAGGACTCGGCGGAGCTGCGCCCCGAGCACCCGCACGTGGTGCGCCTGGAGACCCGGCCGGCGAACCAGGAGGGGGCGGGCTTCGTCGGCCTCGACGACCTGGTGCGCCAGGCCCTGCGCATGCGCCCGGACCGGCTCGTCGTGGGCGAGGTGCGGGGCGCGGAGGTGGTCCACCTGCTGGCCGCGCTGAACACCGGGCACGAGGGCGGCTGCGGCACGGTGCACGCGAACGCCGCGGCGGACGTACCGGCCCGCCTGGAGGCCCTGGGCACGGCCGCGGGCCTCGACCGCGCGGCCCTGCACAGCCAGGTGGCGGCCGCGCTCTCGGTGGTGATCCATCTCGTACGGGACCGCTCCGGGCGCCGCCGCGTCGCCGAGGTGCACGTCCTGGAGCGGGAGGCGTCCGGCCTGGTGACGACGGTGCCCGCGCTGCGGTGGGGCGAGCACGGGTTCGTCCGGCAGAGCGGATGGCGTCGCCTGAGCACCCTGCTCGGGAGCCGGGGTGAGGGCACATGAGCGCGGTGGCGGTGTGGAGCGCGGCCCTGTGCGCGGGCGGCTCGGTGTGGCTCCTGGGCGGCCGTGCGAAAGGCAGAGCGTCGAAGCGGGCGGGGTCGGTGCTCGCCCTCGACGGCACGGCACCACCGGGGCCCGGATGGCGCCGAGCGGTCGCCTGGGCCCGAGGGCGGCTCGGCCACCGGGCCGGACACGAGGTGTGGGTGCTGGTGGCGGCTGTGGCGGTGTCCGTCCTGGGCAGTTCGGTGCTGCCGCTCGTCACGGGGGCGGTCGGCGTACCCCTGGCGGGCCGGGCGCGCAGGGCCCGGGACGCGCGTCGGAAGCGCGAGCGGCGGGCGGACGCGGTGATCGCCCTGTGCGGGGCGCTCGCGGGTGAGGTGCGTGCGGGGAGCCAGCCCGGGGAGGCCTTGCGGGCGGCTACGGAGGCACTGGACCAGTCGGCGCCTGCGGCGGGCGCGGTCGGAGTGGGCAGAGCCGCAGGGCCTGCGGACGCCGGGGAGGCCGCCGGAAGGAGCCTCGGTGAGGCGTGGGCCGGTGTGCTGGCGGCGGCGCGGTTCGGCGGGGATGTGCCGGGGGCTCTGCGGGAGGCGGCCCGGGAGCCGGGCGCGGAAGGACTTCTGGGGCTCGCGGCGTGCTGGCGGGTGGCCGTGGACCGGGGCGCCGGACTCGCGACCGGGCTCGAACGCCTTGAGGGCGCCCTGCGGGCGGAGCGGGACCAGCGGGCCGACCTGCGGGCCCAGTTGGCGGGCGCCCGGGCCACGGCGGTGCTGCTCGCCGGGCTCCCCGCGCTGGGCCTGCTGATGGGCGCGGCGCTGGGCGCACGGCCGCTGTGGGTGCTGCTGCACACGGCGGCGGGGTTCGGGTGCCTGCTCGTGGGCGGGGCTCTGGAGGGCCTGGGCGCCTGGTGGGCACTGCGGATCGTGCGAAGGGCGGAGGCGTGATGAGTCAGGCGGAGGTCGTCCACAGGCTGGGGGTGGCCGCGTGGTCGGCGGCGGCCGTGCTGTGGCTGGCGCTCACGGCGGCGACGGCACGGCGGGAGCGGACCGTGGGCCGGCGGGTGGCGGCGGTCCTGGGCGTGGAGCTCAGACCAGGGCGGCTGCGGATGCGGCTGCGCGGGCGGGGCCGGCTGGGGCAGGGACGCGGCGCCCCGTCCGGCCGCCGGGAGGCGGTCCGCAGAGGGCTCGCCGTCGTCGGGGCGGTCGGAGCCGGCTGGGCGCTGATCGGCGGGGTGCCCGGGCTCGTGGTCGGCGTGGGTCTGGGAGGCACCGTGGCGCGGATACGGCGGGACGGCGGGCCGGTGGCGGAGTTCGACGAGGCGGAGGCGGCGCGTCAACTGCCGCTGGCGGCCGACCTGGTCGCGGCCTGCGTGGCCGCGGGCGCCGGGCCGGTGGTGGCGGCCCAGGCCGTGGGGGAGTCCTTGCGGGGGCCGGTCGGCGAACGGCTCGCCTGGGGTGCCGCACAGGTGCGGCTGGGCGGCGAGCCCGCAGAGGCCTGGCGGCAGCTAGGCGTCCTACCGGGTGCCGCGGCACTGGCCCGCCTCCTCGAACGGGCCGGCGAGTCCGGGGCCCCCGCGGCCGGCCCCGTGGCACGGCTCGCCGCCGACTGCCGGGCGGCCAGAGCGCGGGAAGCCACCGCCCGGGCCCGGCACGCGGCGGTCCTGATGACGGCACCGGTGGGGCTGTGCTTCCTGCCCGCCTTCATCGCGCTCGGAGTGGTGCCGGTGATCACGGGACTCGCCGGAGCACTGCTGAGTACGCAGTGAGGTGCTGCCGGGGCGCTCAGGCGAACGGCCCGGCCGCGCCGCGCCGAACCGCCACCCCGGAGCACGGCTGAACGACATCTCGTACGGCCGCCAGGACAGGAAGGCGGCTGCCGACAACGGAGGGACACGTCATGGGGGTTGTCATGTGGAACCACGTACAGGGACACGGACACGGACAGGGACCGGCACAGGAGCACGGACAGGAACCGGCACCGGACCCGGCACTGGATCCGGTACCGGCACAGGGGCACGGCTCGGAACTGGCACACGCGTCAGCGGGCGTGGGTGTCCTGAGGCGGAGGCGACGGTCCTGGGCGGCGCCGCGGGTCCGGCGGCTGCGCCGGAGCGCCTGGGACGCCGGTATGGCGACATCGGAGTACGCCATGGGGCTGCTCGCGGCTGTGGGGTTCGCCGGGCTGCTCTACAAGGTGGTGACGAGCGGGCCGGTCCGGGCGGGGCTCCAGGCCCTGGTGGAGAGGGCGCTCGATGTGCGGTTCTGAAGAGGGTGCGGCGAACGGTGTGGCCTGCACCGGCGAAGGGGGCGCGGGCGCCGGGGCCCCCCCGCGCCCCGGGGGCCGCGGGCCGCGCCGCGGCCGGGGGCGGGGCCGGCGGGGGGGGCGGGGGGCGGGGGGGGGGGCGGGCCGGGGCCCGCCGCGGCCGCCCCCCCCCCTCACCTGGGCGGGGCTTGCCCACCCACCCGCCCGCGCTGCTCCGGCTTTCGAACCCTGGGGCCCTGACGTGCTGGACTGCGGCTGGGTGGGAGCCTCTCCCACCCAGCCCACCCGTGCTGCTCCGGTTCTCGGGCCGCGGGGCCCCGGCGGGGGTGCGATGTGGCTTGGCTGGCAGCGCGTGGGTTCCGGCGCGGAGCGTCGCAGTTCAGACCATGCTGTCCTCCCGGCCCCACTGAGAACTCCTAACCTCGCCGTTTAAGGTCCGGCGTCGAACGCGGCTCGAACTTGTTCGTCTGATCCTGTGCTCCATCACAGAGGCAGAGGAACCAGTACGAAGGCCGTGGTCGTGAGTTTGGGGTATCAGGGAGTCCTGCAGGATACGTTCAGGGAAGTGTCATGCTGCCGGACGGAGTTGTACGCGTGTCTGACCGCGCGGAGCGACGTGCTGTTCGAGATATGCGATGCGCTGTTGTGCACGGACGGGCCGGTGCGGACGCTGGTCGACCTGGCGCTCGCGCCGGAACACCGCCGAGGCTACGGGGCCCTCTACGACGGCCTCAACCAGGGGCGGCTAGACATCGCCCGGCCGCGTAGGGCCCTGGCGGGGATGCCGTTGCCGAGGGCGGCGGACGGACGGATCGTGCTGGCCGCGGACGTCTCACCATGGCTGCGGCCGGACGCCAACACCTGTGTTGACCGGTCCTTCTGCCACACGTTCGGCCGGGGCGAGGGCAAGCATCAGATGGTCCCGGGCTGGCCGTACTCGATCGTAGCTGCGCTGGAGACCGGCCGGGCGTCGTGGACTGCAGTGCTGGACGCTGTGCGTCTGGAGCCCGGCGCGGACATCGCCGCAGTGACCACGGTCCCAGTCCGCGAGCTGGTTGAGCGGCTTGTCGCCGCCGGCCAGGGGAAGTCGGGCGACCCGGATGTCCTGTTGAACGATCTGCCCGTGGAGATCCTCGGGCCGACTCCGCCCCGACTGCGTCATGCGACGGCCGACACCGGCGCGGATCTATGATCCCAAGGGTGGCCGACCGCCCAAGCACGGAGGCGAGTTCGTCTTCGGCGCCCCGCCACGTGGGGTATCGAGCGGGCCGTGACGGTTACCGCAACCCGTCTCTACGGGAAGGCGACCGCGCAGGCGTGGGACCGGCTGCACCCGAGGCTGACCCGCCGGGCGGCCTGGATCGACTACGACGGGCCGTGGCCCGTCGACGAAGGCACCCTCTCCGCCTTACCGTGGCGAGGCTGCCCAGCGGCGGGGTGAACAAGCAGGTCTGGCTGTGGTGGTCGGGCGCTGCCGCCACCACTGCCAACGTCGACCGTTGCTGGCAGTCCTTTCTCCGCCGCTTCGACCTGGAGCACACTTTCCGCCTGTTCAAGCAGACGCTCGGGTGGACCAAGCCCCGGCTTCGCAACTCGGAGGCTGACGACCGGTGGACGCGGCTGGTGATCGCCACCTATGCCCAGCTCCGGCTCGCCCGTCCGCTGGCCAGCGATCTCCGGCGGCCATGGGAGAAACCGGCTTTGCCGAACAAGCTCACGCCCGCCCGGGTCCGCAGGGGGTTCAGAAACCTGTGCACGAAGACCGGCTCCCTGGCCAGTGCACCGAAACCTTCACGGCCGGGCCCCGGAAAACCAACAGGCTCGAAGAACCGCCGCCCGGCGCCCCGGCATGATGTGGGCCGCGTCCTCGCCACCGGCGAGGCATACAGCCGACCCGATCACCACAAAACGGGCACCAAGCCCAGGGGAACCGTCACAGAACTACCAAGATCAGACGTCTAAGGGCGAGTAGCTGCAGCAGCGATGCCGGACTCCCGAAGCGCGTGGGCCAGGCGCTCCATCTCGGGAAGCGTTCCTGAGTGATCACCGTCCAACACGCGGCGCAGCACGGCCTTGGCGTTCATCAGATCAATGCCGAGCTCGGCCCGTAGCACGCGCATGATGGAGACGCTCCTCGCCTGTGGACTGCTCACCTGCAGCCTCGCGGGTCCATGCTCGGAGAGCATCTGATCCCGCTGTTCGGCAGGCATGTCGCCGCCGCACACGGCTAGCGAGAATCCGCAGGCGGAACAGGATGACTCAACGTCCCAACGCAACCGGCCGTCCACCAGGGCCTGAGCTCCCCAGCACTTCAGCTCCGCACCGCAGTCCTGGCAGACAGCGGAGTATCTGACGGATTCGAAAACCTGCTGCTCCATCCCCACCCCAACGGAGACGAGGTTAAGCGACAAGCTACCGACATGTTCTTCAAGGTGGTCGGATCACTCCGGGGTCGTTGATCGCCGCCCCGACATCGTGCCCGGTGGCCGCAGCTACGACCACGACAAGTACCGGGGCCTCGTCCGCGCGCTCGGCGTGCAGCCACTGATCGTGCGACGCGGCATTGAACACGGCTCCGGGTTCGGGACCCAGCCCGGGGGTTCGGCACCCTGCCCTGGGGCAACGAGCGCGCCTTCGCCCCGCCTGCACTGGTTCCGCTGCCCGCGGGCCCGCTGGGGGATCCGCGACGACATCCACGAAGCCTTCCTGACTCCGGGATGTGTGCTCATCCGCTGGCGACGCCTGTCACAGCCGGTCCGAGCCCTCCTCCCGCAGTAGCCATTCCCGAACCGGAAGAGCATGGTCGAAGAGCTGGCCGACCTGCATGCCTTCTTCGCGTGAGGGCACCTTCGGCAGCGGGACGAAGTCCTCCGGAAGCATGTCCAGCCAACTCGTTACGTGGTCTCCCGCACGCAGAGAGACCAGCAGCTCGCACCGCAGATGACGTGGAACGTCCGGGCGGTGGAACAGGCTGTGCCACAAAGCCGGCCACACGTAGTGGGTCCCGTCGGGCGCCGCATGCGCTCGCACCTACGCCGGGTCCAACCGCTGGCTCAGACCGAGGCCGCACGCCCGCTCCTCCAGCCTGAACAGCGAGGCCGAATCGACAGCTTTCAGCTCGCGAGGCAGCGGCTGCTCGAAGTCCATAGCCCCCTCCTGCCCGACGGCACCCCACGGCGAGGAGCCGGTCCCGAAGTGTCATCCCGTCAGAAGTTCTTACAGTGCCCCGGCCTTCGGCGGGTTATGGTCCGGCGCGGCGTGCCTGCGGCTCCGGCCGCCCGTGGCGGCTCCCACTCTCGGATCGCCGGGCCTGGCGTGGTGTGTTGGGGCTGGGTGGGGAGTCCGTGGGTAGTCCTTCCCGCGCAGCCGGCCGGCTGTGGTGCGGCGGCTTGTGGAGCGGCGGGGCCCGACGGATGTGCTGCCGCTGGGTGGGCGGTCCTTTTCCCTCCACCCACCCACACCCACTCGCCCGCCTCCCCGGGCTTTCGGCTCTCCCAGCCCCGGTGTGGAGCGCCGGCGGTCGGTGCTGCTGCTTCGCTCGCGCTTCCCAGCGGTTTGGGTGGGGCGGGTGGGCGGGACCTCCCGGTGACGTGCGGCGGGGCCGTCAGGCGGGCTCGGTCGGGCGGGGCCCGACGCTTCTCCGATCGCCCCTCCGGGCAGGGGGCACGGCTTCAGGCGCCGCCAGGCAGCACACCGGGGTCGCCGCCGGGGCTGGGCCCTTGCCTGGGCCGGGGGTCCCTGCCCAGGGCGGGCACACCTTGGCCTTCGGATCAGCCCCGGCCAGGCCCGGCTCCCGGCACCCGGGCCCCGACGTGGAGCGCCGGCGGCCGGTGCTGTCGCCTTCGCCGAGTTGGGTGGGGGCGGGTGGGTGGGACCTCCCGGCGGTGCCAGGCGCAGCCATGGCGCAGGCCCACTCGGGCAGGACCCGACGCCCCCGACCGCCCCTCCGGGGAGGGGGCAACAGCCCCAGGTGCCGCCCAGCCATCACACGCCCCCGCCCAGGCCAGCCCCCGGCCAGGCCCCCGCCGAGGCCAGGCCCCGCCCAGGCCAGCCCCCGGCCAGGCCCCCACCCGGGCCAGCTCTCGGCCAGGCCCCCGCCCAGGCCAGCCCCCGCCCAAGCCAGCCCCCGGCCCGGCCCCCCGCCAAGGCAACCCCCGCCCGGACGGCCCAGGCGTCACTCCGCCAAGGCTCCGGAGCCAGCCCAAGCTCAAGAACCCGCCAAGGCCACCGCCTCCTTCTCCGGCGAGAGCCCCACCCCCGGCCGGTCAGGCCGCTGAGGTGCCACCCCGCCAAGGCTCCGGAGCCAGTCCCACGTGTCGGCCACGGTCGCCGACAGGGGCCGGCACCGTACGCCCGACCGCGCCGCGCTCGTGTCGTGCAGGGTGTCGTACAGCTCTCCCGGCGGCAGCCACACCGGCAGCTCCCGCCACGGCTCGATCCCCGCCTCCGTCACGGCCTCGGGTGCCGTCCACCGCAGCTCCGCGTCAGGCGCCCCGGCCACCTCCACGCACGCCTCGAGCAGGTCCCCCATCGTGGCGTGGCCCCGGGGGCAGACGAGGTTGTAGGGCCCGTGCCGCCCCGCCGCCACAGCGTCCAGCGTCCACTCCGCGAGGTCGCGGACGTCCACGTACTGGATCCACGCGTCCCGCGGCCCGGGCGCGAGCACGGGCCCGCCCCGCGCGACGCGGTTCAGCCACCACGGCAGCCGCCCGACGTTCTCGTACGGGCCGAGGACGAGCCCGGCCCGCACCAGGAGCGCCCGCTCCGCGCCGAAGGCCCGCTCCGCCGCCAGCTCACCGCCCCGCTTGTCCTCCGCGTACGCCACCGCGTCCGCGTCCGGATCGCCGTCGACGACGGGGAACGACTCGTCCGAGCCCGCCCGCCCCGGGTAGCGGTACACCGACTGGCTGGACACGTACGCGTACCGCCCCGCCCGCCCGGCCAGCAGCCGCGCCGCGTCCCGGACGGCCCGCGGCGCCCCGGACCAGGTGTCGACGACGGCGTCCCAGGCCCCGTCCGCGGCGGCCAGCGCCGCGAGGCCCTCGGCGGTCGTGCGGTCGCCGTGCACGGCCCGCGCTCCCTCGGGCGCCGCATGCCGCCCGCGGTGGAAGACCGTCACGTCCCAGCCGCGCGCCAGCGCCGCCTCCGTGACGGCCCGCCCCACGAACTCCGTACCACCGAGCATCAGAAGTCTCATGATCCGACTCTGCCCGACCGGCGCCCGCACGGGAACCGCCTTCTGCCCCCGGGAGAACCGGGAACGGAGATCCGGGAACGGGAAACAACGGAGATCAGGGAACTGAAGACAAAGAACGGGAAACCGCGAACGCAGAACTGCGAACGCACAACCGTGAACGCACAACCGGGAACGCACAACCGCGAACACAGAACCGCGAACGACCCGCTACTCCCCGGCCGTCGGCGCGTACTTGTAGCCCACGCGCCGCACCGTCTGGATCGTCGCGCGGTACTCCGCCCCGAGCTTGCGCCGCAGCCGGGCGATGTGGACGTCCACGGTCCGCCCGTCGCCGACGTGGCCGTAACCCCACACCGTCGTCACGAGCTGGTCGCGCGTGTGCACCCGGTGCGGATGCGCCACGAGGTGCGCGAGCAGCTCGAACTCCAGGTAGGTGAGGTCGAGTCGGCGCCCGTCGACGTGCGCCGAGCGCCGCGCGGTGTCGATCCGTACGGGCCCGTCCCCGGCGTCCGCGCCCCCCGGCCCGGCGTCGGGCGCCACGGGCGCGAGGTGCTCCTGGCCCGCGGGCACGAGCACCAGGTAGCCGATCATCGGCGGCTGGCCGGGCAGCGTGGGCAGGGAGTGCTGCGGCGCGGGCAGCAGCGTGGCGCCCGGCGGCAGATAGCCCGAGAGGTCGGTGAGGGCGGTGAGGTCGGCCGGTTCGCCGAGCCCGGAGGCCCGGGCCACCTCGTCGGGCGCCACGGCGCGCAGCCGCCCGCGCGCGGCGGGCGCGGCGGCCCGGGCCGTGGCCGAGGCGGCACCGGCGGCCCGGGCACCGTGCACGGCACGAGTCCCGTTGACGGCGCGGGCACCGTTGACAGCGTGAGCGCCGTTCACAGCACGGGCACCGTCGGCGGTGGTGCCGCCGGGAACGGCGGAGACGGCAGGGGCGGCAGGGACGGCGGAGACGGCGGTAGCGGCCTGGAAGGTACGGGAGTTCGCCATGAGTCAGCTCTTTCGCGCGAGGGAGTCGTCGAGGACGTACGTCGTGCGCGACAGGCCGGAGGCCGGGTGGAACGGCTCAGAGGGCCCGCGCGCTCAGCGCGCGGCAACACACCCGGTCGAAGTCGTGATGCTGCCGGGACGGCCAGAAGGGCTCGAGGTCATGATGACCCGTCGCGGAGTTCCGGAAGCTGCCCATGCCCCCCATTGAAGCAGATGGGAGCGGGTCCGGCGGCCCCGTTTCGTACGTCGGTACGAGCCCCTGACGCCGCGGCGGCGCGAACGGACTGCCGCGGGGCGGGCGTTGGGGTGGGTGCGAGGCGGGCGTTGGGATGGCGCGAGGCGGGCGTTGGGCGGCGCGAGGCGGACGTCGGGCGGCGCGCGAAGGGCGCCCACCGCGGCGGTGGGCGCCCTGCACGGAATCCGGCGGACCGTACGGAACGGGTCAGACCTGCCCGGCCTTCTCCAGCGCCGCGCAGCAGGTGTCGACGAGCAGCCGCGTCACCACGTACGGGTCGACGTTCGCGTTCGGGCGGCGGTCCTCGATGTAGCCCTTGCCGTCCCGCTCGACCTGCCAGGGGATGCGGACGGAGGCGCCGCGGTCGGAGACGCCGTACGAGTACTCGTTCCACGGGGCGGTCTCGTGCAGGCCGGTGAGGCGGTCGTCGATGCCCGCGCCGTAGTTCTTGACGTGGTCCATCGGCTTGGAGCCCTCGCCGAGCGACTCGCACGCGGTGATGATCGCGTCATAGCCCTCGCGCATGGCCCTGGTGGAGAAGTTCGTGTGCGCGCCGGCGCCGTTCCAGTCGCCCTTGACCGGCTTGGGGTCGAGGGTGGCGGAGACGCCGAAGTCCTCGGCCGTGCGGTAGAGCAGCCAGCGGGCCACCCAGAGCTGGTCGGAGACCTCCAGCGGGGCGAGCGGCCCGACCTGGAACTCCCACTGGCCGGGCATGACCTCGGCGTTGATGCCGGAGATGCCGAGTCCCGCCGCGAGGCAGTTGTCCAGGTGCGCCTCGACGACGTCACGGCCGTGGATCTCGTCCGCGCCGACGCCGCAGTAGTAGCCGCCCTGCGGGGCCGGGAAGCCGCCGGCCGGGAAGCCGAGCGGGCGGTCGCCCTCGAAGAAGGTGTACTCCTGCTCGATGCCGAAGACCGGCTCCTGCCCCGCGAACCGCTCGGCGACCTCCACGAGCGCGGCCCGCGTGTTGGAGGGGTGCGGCGTCATGTCGGTGTGCAGGACCTCGCACAGGACCAGGACGTTCTCGCCGCCGCGGATCGGGTCCGGGCAGCGGAAGACCGGCTTCAGGACGAGGTCGGAGGCGTGGCCCTCGGCCTGGTTCGTGGACGAGCCGTCGAAGCCCCACAGGGGCAGGTCCGCCACCCGCGCCGCCTGCTCAGGACCGGCCAGGATCTTCGTCTTCGAGCGCAGCTTGGCGGTCGGCTCGGTGCCGTCGATCCAGATGTACTCAGCCTTGATGGTCACGGGCCTCATCCTTCGGAACACTAGGTACGGCGGCGCAGACGTGCGGGTGCTGCGGTCCGTGGCGATGTCCGGGAGCCTGTCAACGCGCGATTTCCCGTCCGTTGCCCGTGTGTGAACCCCGTGTTACCCGGGACGGCTGTGGCCGGAGTCACGGCGTACGGGCCGGGGTGGCGGTCCGGTCCGCGGTCACTTGATGACGGCGTTCGCCACGGCGATGAGCACCCCGATGGCCATGTCCGCGAGCCCGACGAGCACGGCCGCGTGCCTGCGGTAACCGGCGCGCAGCGCGGCGAACGTCCCCCAGCCGAGGAGCAGCGCCGCGTTCAGCGACAGCCCCGCGTACGTCACGGGCCCCTCCGGCCAGCCCGCGCACCCGGCGGCCACCAGCAGCGCCACGGTGGGCCAGCAGGCGATCACCACCGGCCACTCGTCGGCGAGGGTCCAGGCCAGGTGGAGCCAGCGGTGGGCGGCACGGCCCGGCCGGTGCGTGGCCATGTGGTGGGCGTAGCCGTGCGCCAGCGCGGCCGTGCCTGCCGTGACCAGCACCCAGGCGGCGTCGTAGAGCGGTGTGTACGGCGCGCCCTCGGAGTGCAGGGCGGCGAGCAGCGCGCTCGCGAGGACGGTGCCGTACACGCCTTCGGACAGCCAGCTCCGCACGGCGCGCTCCTCTCCCTCGCCCCGGGCGGCCGACTGCCGACCCGGGAGGAGCGCTCCACCGTACGAAGGCGATATGTGCGGGAAGGTTACGTTTCGCCCGCTGTTCCCGCGCGGTCCCGTGAGGATCGGGAAACCGCCTCGAGCCCGGGCTCAGGCCCGGGACGCCGCCCTGGCCCGAGCCCGGCCCGGGCGGGGGCCGCACCGGCCGAGGGGAGCCCGCCTCGGCCGCGGGGGCCGCACCGGCCGAGGGAAACCCGCCCCCGCCGAGGGAAGCCCGCCTCGGCCGGGGGAAGGCTGGCTCCGGGCGCGGGGAGGCCGCTCCGGCCCCTGCCACCGCGCCTAGCGGGACAGCGCGTCCCGCACCGCCTCCTCCGTGCGGCCCACCACCGCCGTGCCGTCGTCCGCCGTGATGAGGGGCCGCTGGATGAGCCTGGGGTGCGCGGCGAGCGCCTCGATCCACGCCTCGCGCCCGGAGGCGTCGCGGGGCCAGCGGGTGCGGTCCTTCAGGTCCAGCTCCTTGGCCTCGGCCTCCTGGGTGCGGGTGATGTCCCAGGGTTCGAGGCCGAGCCGGTCGAGCACGTCGCGGATCTCGTCGGCGCTGGGCACGTCCTCAAGATAGCGGCGCACCGTGTAGTCGGCTCCCTCCGCGTCGAGCAGCGTCAGGGCGCTGCGGCACTTCGAACAGGCGGGGTTGATCCAGATCTCCATGCCGCACACGCTACCCGCGACCCACCCGCCCCGTGCCCCTCAAACCCCCTCTGGCCAGCGGAGATTGCCGTTCCGGAGACCGGCCGTTGTCAGTGCCGGCCCGTAGAATGGAAGCAATGTTCGAAGGGGCCCGCGAGGGTTCCCGAACCGCGACAGGAGGATGTCTGTGCCCGCTGCCGCAGTCCCGTCCGTGCCCGCTACGACCGCCCGCTCCCGCACGTCCTCGTCCCGTGCCCCGCGCGCGTCCCGCGTCCGGCACGCCGTGCAGCCGCCGCTGCTCGACGTCCCGTACGTGCCGCACGCGAAGCACCCCCTGCCGCCCGGCCGCCCCCGCGAGTGGTACATCACGCACAACCGCCGCCTCAAGGCCATGAGGCTGGCCATCGCCCTCCTGGACGCGGGCGTCTACGTCCCGACCCAGGCGGACAACGTACGGATCCGCGCCATGGCCGAGACGGTGGGCATCCACCCCCCGTCGGACACGACGTGCCACATGGTGCGGGCCCTGATGCGCTACAGCCGCTGACCCGCTGACCCGCTGACCCGCTGACCCGCAGTCTCGCTGAGCCGCTGACCCACTGACCCACTGACCCACTGACCCACAGACTCACTGTCTCGCTGATCCACCGAGCCTCTCCGACGCACCGACCCGCCGACGCACCGACCCGCTGACGCCCAGATCCACCGACGCACCGACCCTCTGACCGCTGACTCACGACAGCCGTGCGCCGGACGGGGCGGGGACTCCGAGCCCCGTCCGGCGCACGGGACCGACGCACGGGACCGGGACCGCGGCCGGCGAGGCCCCGCCGCGACCGCCGCCCCGCGGCGACGCGCGGTACGGAGCCACAATGGAACCCATGGACACCGCCGGCCAGGAGTTCGTCCACGCCGCGCCCGCTCCGGGGCGGCGCGGCCTGGTGGTGTCCGCCGTGGGCTACCGCGTCTCGGGCCAGACCCCGGCCCTGCACCGCGGCCTGCCGTCCCCGTACCTGACGCTGCTCTTCTCCCTCGACGGCCCGGTCGTCACCGGCCGCACCCCCGCCGAGGCCACCGGCCCGGGCGCCGCCCGCGCCGTCATCGTCGTCGGCGGCCTGCACCAGAGCCCGGCGTACGTCGTCCGGCCCGAGCGCGAGGCGGGCATCCAGCTCGCCCTGCACCCGCTGGCGGCCCGCGCGCTCCTCGGCCTGCCCGCCGCCGAGCTGACCGGGCAGCTCGTCATCGACGGCACGGACGTCCTGGGCCGCCTGGCCGCGGACGTACGGGAGCGGCTGTGCGCGGCGGACAGCTGGGACGCGCGGTTCGCCTGCCTCGACGCCTACCTGGCGCGGCGCGCGGCCGACGCCGACCGGCGCGGCGCCGCCCGCCCGGAGGTCGCCGAGGCCTGGGCGTGGCTCGCCCGGCACCGGGGCGCGGGCACCCTGCGGGGCCTGGCCGCGCACGTCGCGCTCAGCGAGCGCCGCCTTTCGGCCCTGTTCCGCGCCGAGACCGGCGTCACCCCCAAGCAGGCCGCCCGCCTCATGCGCTTCCAGCACGCGAAGGCCCGCGTCGTCCGCGCCGTCGTCGCGGGCGCGCCCCCGGACCTCGCCCGCGTGGCCGCCGACTGCGGCTACTACGACCACTCCCACCTGGTACGGGACTTCCAGCAGTACACGGGCGTGAGCCCGACCGCCTGGCTGGCCGAGGAGTGCCGGAATATCCAAGCCGGAGGGCACCTGACCGGCGAAGACTGAGACCCATGAACAGCGACGAAGCACCGCAGAACGCGCATCTCACGCAGAGCGGTCAGAACATCGACACCACGCACACCCCCACGACCCGGCGCGCACCCGACGTCTGGCCCACCTTCCAGGCCCACGACGCCCCCGCCCTGATCGACTTCCTCGTCGGCACGCTCGGCTTCCTGCGGACCGCCGTGTACGAGGACGGCGGCCGCGTCGCCCACGCCCAGCTCGACTGGCCCGAGGGCGGCGGCGTCATGCTCGGCAGCCACAACCCTGAGGCGGCCGAGTGGTGCCTGGAGCCGGGCACGTTCGGCGCGTACGTCGTCACGGACCACGTGGACGCCCTCTACCGGCGCCTCACCGACGCGGGCGTCAAGGTGCTCCGGGAGATCGCGGACCAGCCGTACGGCAGCCGGGAGTTCGCCGTAGCGGACCCGGAGGGCAACAAGTGGTCCTTCGGGACGTACCGCGGCGAACCCCGCCCCGACCAGCGGTGACGAGAGCCCGGGGTGATAGCTTGCGCACGCCAGTCGCGCCCGCACCCGGGCCAGGGAATCCGGTGGGAATCCGGAACTGACGCGCAGCGGTGAGGGGGACGGGCGGGGCCAGCGGCCACTGGGCGCCCACGGGCGCCCGGGAAGGCGGCCCCGTCCGGACGAACCCGAGTCCGAAGACCTGCTGGCACCGCCGTCCGGGCGCCGGGCGGCGGGGTTTCGCAGACCAGGCTCCGCGCATGAGCCATGAGACCCGGGAAGACGTGTGCTCTCTCTCGCCCCTCGGATACGCCCTCGGACAAGCCCTCGCACGAGCCTCCGGGCAGGCCTTCGGACACGCCCTCGCGTACGCCGCACCGCGTCGCTGCTCGCCGCGGGCGGCCTGCTCCTGCTCACGGCGTGCGGCGGCGGCTCCTCCGCCGGCCGGGACGACGAGGCCGGGGCCGACGGCTATCCGGTGACGGTCACCTCCTGCGGCAAGAAGGCCACGGTGACCGCCCCGCCCCGCCGGGCCGTCTCCCTGGACCAGGGCTCCACCGAGATCCTCCTCTCCCTCGGCCTCGCCGACCGCATGGCGGGCACCGGCACCTGGACCGACCCGGTCCGGCCGAACCTCGCGAAGGACAACGCGAAGGTCGAGCGCCTCGCGGACCGCTACCCGTCCCTGGAGAAGGTCCTCTCCAAGGAGCCGGACTTCGTCAGCGCCTCGTTCCTCTACACCGTGGGCAAGGGCGGCGTCGCCGACCGCGCCAAGTTCACCGAGCTGGGCGTCCCCGTCTACGTCTCGCCCACCGACTGCGCGGGCAAGGACAACAGCGGCGACGACGACGGCACCCGCACCAAGACACTCACCATGGACACCGTCCACAAGGAGATCCGCGACCTGGCCCGCGTCTTCCACGTGGAGGAGCGCGGCGAGCGCCTGATCGCGGACCTCAAGTCCCGCACCGCGAAGGCGGCCCGTACGGTCAAGGCGTCCAAGGCGTCCGTCCTGTACTGGTTCTCGGACTCCAAGACCCCGTACATCGCGGGCTGCTGCGGCGCGCCCGGCATCATCACGCGCACCCTCGGCGTCCGCAACGCCTTCGCCGACACGCGCGCCGAGTGGCCGCAGGTCAACTGGGAGACGGTGGCCGACCGCGACCCCGACGTCCTGGTGATCGGCGACCTCACGCGCAAGGCCCAGTCGGCGGAGAGCGCCCGCCAGAAGATCAAGTTCCTGGAGTCCCACCCCGTCACCAAGAACCTCACGGCCGTGAGGAAGAAGCGCTACGTGCTGCTCAGCGGGCAGGCCCTGAACCCGACGATCCGGACGGTCGACGGCATCGAACAAGTGGCGGCGGGCCTGCGGAAGTTCGGCCTGGCACGGTGAGCGCGACGGCACGGGACGGTGCGCGCGCGGCCAGGGGAAGCGACACGGGGACCGGCACAGCAATCGGCACGGGAACCGGCACAGAAGACGAAGCGACGCGGCGCCCGGCGGTGAACACGCGGAAGGACGCGCGGAACGGCACGCGGAACGACGCACGGAACGACGCACGGATCGGCACACGGAACGACGCACGGATCGGCGCGAGGAGATCCTGGTGGCGGAGCACGGGCCTGCTGTGCGCGACGGGCCTGGCCGCCCTGCTCCTGTCGGTGGCCGTGGCCGTCACCATCGGCCCCGCCGACATCTCCGTACCCGACGTATGGGCGGCGGTGGCGGGCCACCTCGGCGGCGGCGAGGCGCGCCTCACGCCGCTGCGCGACGGCATCGTCTGGAACCTGCGCATGCCGCGCACCCTGCTCGCGGGCGTGTGCGGCGCGGGCCTGGCGGTGTGCGGGGCGGTCCTCCAGTCCCTGCTGCGGAACCCGCTGGCCGACCCCTTCGTCCTCGGCGTCTCCTCCGGCGCGTCCACGGGAGCGGTGGCCGTGGTGGTCCTGGGGGTCGGCGGGGGAGTGGTGACGGTCTCCGGCGGGGCGTTCCTCGGCGCGCTGTGCGCCTTCGCGCTGGTGCTGCTGCTCAGCCAGGCGCTGGGGGCCACGACGGACCGCGTGGTGCTGTCCGGCGTGGCGGCGATGCAACTGTTCTCCGCCCTGACCTCCTTCGTCGTCCTCACGGCGGCGGACGCGGAGACGACGCGCGGCATCCTCTTCTGGCTCCTCGGCTCGCTCAGCGGCGCGAGCTGGACGGACGTCGGGGTGTGCGCGGCGGTCCTGGTCGTGGCCCTGGCGGTCTGCCTGGGGCACGCCCGCACTCTCGACGCGTTCGCGTTCGGCCAGGACGCGGCGGCGTCGCTCGGCGTGCGCGTCGGCCGGGTCCGCCTGGTCCTGCTCTGTACGACGGCCCTGCTCACGGCGGTCCTGGTGAGCGCCGCCGGGGCGATCGGGTTCGTCGGCCTGACCCTGCCGCACGCGGCACGCATGCTGGTCGGCGCCCGGCACACACGGCTGCTCCCCGTGACCGCCCTGACCGGCGCGATCCTCCTGATCTGGGTGGACACCCTGGCCCGTACGGTCCTGGACCCGCAGGAGGTCCCGGTGGGCGTGGTCACGTCCCTGATCGGCGTACCGGCGTTCATCGCGGTCCTGTACCGCACGAGGAGCACGGGCCGGACGGGAGGAACGTGAAGAACGGGGAGAACGCCATGGGACCCGCCCGCCAAGACACCACGACCACCCGGCAGCAAGCCATCACAGAGACCGGTCTGCGCGCGGAGCGGGTCTCCCGGGCCGCGGGCGGCAGCCTGATCGTGGACGGCATCACGCTCGCGCCCCGCCCGGGCACGGTGGTGGGCCTGCTCGGCCCCAACGGCTCGGGCAAGTCCACGCTCCTGCGCCTCTTGGCGGGCGTCCTGGCGTCTACGGCCGGGGTGGTCACGCTGGACGGCCGGCCGCTGCGGGACCTGGGCCGCCGGGAGGTGGCGCGCCGCACGGCGGTGGTGGAGCAGCAGTCGGACACGCAGGTCGACCTGACGGTACGGGACGTCGTACGCCTGGGCCGGGTCCCGCACCGCAGGGCCTGGTTGCCGGCCACGGCCGAGGACGAGCGGGCGGTGGACGAGGCCCTGGCCCGCACGGACCTCACCTCCCGCGCCGACCAGCCCTGGCACACCCTCTCCGGCGGCGAACGCCAACGCACCCACATCGCCCGCGCCCTGGCCCAGTCCCCCCGCGAACTCCTCCTCGACGAGCCCACCAACCACCTGGACATCCACCACCAACTGGACCTCCTCCACCTGGTGGCGTCCCTCCCCCTGACCACGGTGGTGGCCCTCCACGACCTCAACCTCGCGGCCATGTTCTGCGACGAGGTCCTCATCCTGAACAACGGCAGGGCCCACGCGTACGGAACGCCGACCGAGGTCCTGACCGAGAAGCTGATCGCGGAGGTGTACGGAGTGCGGGCGGTCGTCACGCGCGAGGAGGGGTATCCGTCGGTCCGCTTCGTTCGAAGGTGACGGGCGTGCTGCAGGACGTCCATCCATGAGGGGCGCGGCCCACTGGTCGTGTGGGCATCGCCTGCACAGGGGCCGATCACCTTTCCCCCGAGACCTTCGGGGGTACCTTCTGAGTGTCGAAGCCAGAAGGGTTCCAGGATGCCCTACGCCGATGACAACAAGGGGCAGCGCAGCGGGCTCTGCGTCGCGGAGGCGCGCAAGGCGCGTGGCCTGACGCAACTGCAACTGGCTCAGCGCATCCCGTGCTCGAAATCGCTGATCGCCCAGGTCGAGCGAGGGCACAAGCCGGCCACGCCCTCGCTCACCGCGGGTGCGGCCCGCGCCTTGGGGGTCCGGCTGGAACAGCTCACAGGGCAGCCGTACGAGGACCCTCGGCGGGGCCGGGTGCACGCGAGGATCCCGGACGCAGACCCCGGCGAGGCGGTTGAGACCTCCCGGGGCGCGGCCAACCTGAGGAAGCAGGTCGACATGAGCGAGCGTACGATCCCGGGCGACATCCCTGAAGCAGACACCGGTAATGGCATGACGCTGCGGGTCTATGCAGTGAACCCACAGGGCACGATCACATCCGACTCGGGAACGCGCCGCGTGGACTCCATGGGCGTGGCCCTGCCGACGAGGGACACCTACCCGCCGTGCTCCTGCCCGAGCTGCGTCCGGAAGCGGGCCCGGCGGTGACGGCCAGGACGGAGGCCACGACCGCAGCGCTCTCGCCCGAATGCCAACTCGGCGAGTGCGCCCTCTGCCCCGGCGACGGCATCCCCGTCCACGCCCCCGGCAAACGCACCCCCGGCGAGCCCCCGGCCTTCGTGATCCGCTGCGGGCACGCCTGCCGGCACGGCCGTAGCGGGGCCGGTGTGGCCCTCGGGCACGACGAAGCCCCCCACCCGAACGAGGTGAGGGGCTTCGTCAAGAGACCTGGCGCCCAGGCACCCGGCTCCGCCCTTTAGATGTCGAAGTACAGCTCGAACTCGTGCGGGTGCGGCCTGAGCTGGATCGGGGCGATTTCGTTGGTGCGCTTGTAGTCGATCCAGGTCTCGATGAGGTCGGACGTGAAGACGCCGCCCGCCTGGAGGTACTCGTTGTCCGCTTCCAGGGCGTCGAGGACCGCGGGGAGGGAGGTCGGGACCTGGGCGACGCCCGCGTGCTCCTCGGGGGCGAGCTCGTAGAGGTCCTTGTCGATCGGCTCGGCCGGCTCGATCTTGTTCTTGACGCCGTCGAGGCCTGCCAGGAGGAGGGCCGAGAACGCCAGGTACGGGTTCGAGGACGGGTCCGGGGCGCGGAACTCGACGCGCTTGGCCTTCGGGTTGGAGCCCGTGATCGGGATGCGCATGGCCGCGGAGCGGTTGCGCTGCGAGTAGACCAGGTTGACCGGCGCCTCGAAGCCGGGCACCAGGCGGTGGTACGAGTTCACCGTGGGGTTGGTGAAGGCGAGCAGCGACGGGGCGTGCTTGAGGATGCCGCC
This sequence comes from Streptomyces sp. CC224B, assembly GCF_030010595.1. Taxonomy (NCBI): domain Bacteria; kingdom Bacillati; phylum Actinomycetota; class Actinomycetes; order Kitasatosporales; family Streptomycetaceae; genus Streptomyces; species Streptomyces sp. CC224B. The sequence continues at coordinate 171,218 of NZ_JASCXL010000002.1, forward strand.
GATGTAGTAGCGGGCGGTGTCCGACAGGCCCGCGTAGCCCTGCTCGTCGTAGAAGAGCGGCTCGCCGCCGGACCAGAGGGACTGGTGCACGTGCATGCCCGAGCCGTTGTCGCCGAAGATCGGCTTCGGCATGAAGGTCGCGGTCTTGCCGTTGCGCCACGCGACGTTCTTCACGATGTACTTGAAGAGCATCAGGTCGTCGGCCGCGGCGAGCAGCGTGTTGAACTTGTAGTTGATCTCCGCCTGGCCCGCGGTGCCCACCTCGTGGTGCTGGCGCTCCACCTTCAGGCCCTGCTTGTCCAGCTCCAGGGAGATCTCGGCGCGCAGGTCGGCGAAGTGGTCGACCGGCGGGGCCGGGAAGTAGCCGCCCTTGTAGCGGACCTTGTAGCCGCGGTTGTTCTCGACCGCGCCGGTGTTCCAGGCGCCCGCCTCGGAGTCGATCTCGTAGATCGAGCGGTTGGCGGAGGTCTCGAAGCGCACCGAGTCGAAGACGTAGAACTCCGCCTCCGGGCCGAAGTACGCCGTGTCCGCGATGCCCGTGGAGGCCAGGTACGCCTCCGCCTTTTTGGCCACGTTGCGCGGGTCGCGGGAGTACTGCTCACCCGTGATCGGGTCGTGGATGAAGAAGTTGACGTTCAGCGTCTTGTCGCGCCGGAAGGGGTCCACGCGGGCCGTCGACAGGTCGGCGCGCAGCGCCATGTCGGACTCGTGGATGGCCTGGAAGCCGCGGATGGACGAGCCGTCGAAGGCCAGCTCCTCCGCCGGGTCGAACGCCTCGGCCGGCACCGTGAAGTGCTGCATCACACCCGGCAGGTCGCAGAAGCGGACGTCTACGAACTTCACGTCCTCATCCGCGAGGAACTTCTTGGCTTCGTCGGCGTTCTGGAACATCCAGCTCCTCCTACTCCCGCCCAGGAGGAGCGGGGTTGCAGCTCGGTCGTGCGGCCGGTGCGGTGGCACACGCTGGGACCCGACCATAGGGACGGGGGATTTCTCCCGCGTGACCCGATTGTTTCACCGAAGTTAACCGGCACGGGGTGCCACGCCCGTGAGCGGGCCCTTCCGGCCTCGGCGCGCCCCGCCGCGCGCCCCCTGACGATCAGGACCCGGCCGTCATCGGACGGCGCGGGGCGCAGTACCGTGGACGGGTGGACAACAGGCAAGCAATCGGATCGTGGCTCTCCGGCCCGCGCGCGGCCGCGGAGGACGCGGGCGTCGACTTCGGGTACCGGGGCGAGCGGCTCGGGCTGCCCGAGGAGGGCCCCGGCTCCATCGCGCGCCCCGGCCGCCGCATCGGGGCGATCGCCGTCGACTGGGCCCTGTGCATGGTGATCGCGTACGGCCTGTTCGCCCGCGACAACCCCCAGGCCATGGGCAACTGGGCGCTCGGCCTGCTCCTCGTGATGAGCGTCCTCACCGTCGGTACGGTCGGCTGCACGCCGGGCAAGCGCCTCCTCGGCCTGCGCGTCGTCGCCGAGGACGGCGGCCGCCTCGGCCTCGGCCGCGTGGTGGTGCGCAGCCTGCTGCTCTGCCTCGGCATCCCGGCCATCATCTGGGACCGCGACGGCCGCGGCCTCCACGACCGCCTCGCCCGCGCGGTGCAGGTGCGCATCTAGCCGCCCTGCCCTTCGGTGTCCCTGCCCCTTCGGCTTTCCTGCTCTTCGGCTTCCCTGGTCTTCGGCGCTCCTCGGTTCTGAGAACGCGTACGACGTACGAGAACGCGTAGGGCGTACGAGAACGCGTAGGGCCCACGACAAACGGGGCGGGGGGGGGGCCCCCCAGAGCGGCGCCCCCCCCCCGGGGGGGGGGGGGGGGGGCCGCGCCCCGACCAGGGGGGCCCCGGCCGGCGCGCGGCGTTTAGGTTTGGGGGCCGGGG